>WNEB01000064.1 GCA_009914575.1 Burkholderia gladioli | reverse complement strand
CCTGACACGGTAGCGTGCCTTCGGCTCACCTTTCTTGTGTATGTCCTTGCGCATTTTCTTGTCAAAAATTAGGCAGTTACTCTGGAATCTGACTTGATAGGAGGCTGGCCCCGCGACCGTTGCGCGTAAACGTCAACGGATCTCGCTCGATTTATGCAACAACGCCTCTCCTGATGGCGAATGGCGTCGATCGTGGGGCGCGGCATGGCGCCGCATACTAACCAGTGTAGGCAGCAAGCGCGATGGGCAGTTGCTTGCGAAACAAATCGTGCGTGGCTACGATTGCGCAACTTTCCGGCAATCGATGACGAAATGGAGGCATGAAATGACGCGTGTCGAACTGAATGCCATCGATCGGCGCATCCTCGCGATCCTGCAGGAGAACGGCCGGCTGTCGAATGAGGAAATCGCGGAGCGCGTGAACCTGTCGCCGAGCCCGTGCCTGCGGCGCATCCGCCGCTTGGAGGAAAGCGGTGTGATCACCGGCTACGTGGCGCTGCTCGATCCGAAGCGGCTTGGGCTCGATCTGCTGGCCTACGTCAGCGTCCGGCTCGAGAAGCGCGGCGGCGTGGCCGCGGCCGGCGACGGCGCCGCCACCCATGCGGATCGTTTTCGCGCCGCCGTGCAGGGGTGGCCGGAGGTGGTGGCCTGCCACGCGATGACGGGCGACCTCGACTATCTGTTGCGCGTGCAGGTGGAGGACATGGCGCATTTCTCGCGCTTCGTGCAGGAGCAGCTGCTGCACCATCCGTCGGTGATCGACGTGAAGACGAGTTTCGCGCTGGGAAGCTTCAAGGAGACGACGGCGCTGCCGATCCGCTGAGCGCACCGGCGACACAAGCGAAACGGGCGGCTCCGCAAGGCGGGCCGCCCGTTTTCATGGCGAGATGCGTGCAGAAGACGCCGCGTTCATGCCGCGATCCCGGCCGGCAGCATCGATTCGAAGATCTGCGTGGCGCGGCGCGCCTGGTGTTTCATCGCGTAATCGAACACGGCGGCCTGTTCCTGGAGCATCTCGGCAATGATCGTGGCGTGATCGACCGGCGGCAGCGACAGGTAGGCATCGGCTTCGCCGTAGGCGTACTCGATGCGCATGCCCGACTTTTTCGCGATATGCATCATCGTCGCGTTGCGCGACAAGCAGTGCATGTAGAGCGTGGATACGTGCGTGTTGCGGCTGCGGATCGAGGCGCGCTCGAACAGCTTGGTGCCGACGCCCTGGCCGCGCGCCGATTCGAGCACCGACACGCCGAACTCGGCCGTGCGCTTGCCGCCCTCGTCGGGCAGATAGGCCAGATGGCCGACGCCGACCAGTTCCAGCGCGTGATCGAATACGCCGAACACCGTGTCGCGGCCGAAATCGATGGTGCGCACGTAATTGTCGAGCACGTGATCGGGCACGATCTGGCCGAAGCGCAGCAGGCGATCGTCGCCGTCGAGCGACTTGAAGTGCGTGAGCATCTGCTCACGATCGGTAGAAGCCAGTTCCCGGACGAGAACCGGTGCCTGCCCGACCTTGCCGATCGGGGCGGCGGGGCGGAGAGGGAGCGTGTTCATCGTGGGTTCCTCAGAGACCGTACAGCCGGTTGTGCAATGCAGCAGCATTCTAACCGAACGGTACAGATCGATTAAGGGAAAACCCGAATCTCCGCCGGGGGGACTTCTAAAAATCCTCAACAATCGCCCAAAGTGTTTGATTTTGAAGCGATAACGAAATGACCGGATCTTCTATGCGCTGAAATGGCGCATGTGACCGGAGCGCAACACCGGCCGTTCAGGCCTCGCCGCCGAGGCCGCGCTCGATCAGATCGATGACCTGCGCGGCGAAATCGCGGTAGCCGAGGCGGTCGCCCGGCTTCAGCCAGGTGAACGTCCAGTTGATCATGCCGAACACCATCATCGTCACCGGCGTCCGGTTTTCCTGCGATACGCGGCCCGGGTAGGCGCGTTCGATCTGGCGTGTGAACGCGGCGACGATGTCGCGCTGGCGGTCGAGCACGATCTGGCGCTGCGTGATTTCGAGGTATTTGACGTCGTTGAGCAGCGCGACGTGGCGGCTGTGCGAGGTTTCGTATTCGGCCAGGAACGCATGGATCAGTTCGGCGAATGCCTCGCGCTCGGTCAGCCCGCGGCGCTGGCTCGCGCCTTCCACCTCCGCGATGATCAGCATCAGCCGCTTCGTGTAGCGGTCGAGCAGATCGAACAGGATCGCTTCCTTGCTCTCGTAGTAGTGATACAGCCGTGCCTTCGAGGTGCCGCTCGCGGTGGCCAGATCGGTCATCGACGTGCTCTGGTAGCTCGTTTGCGCGAACTTTTCGGCCGCGAGATCGAGGATCTGCTCGCGTTGGGATTCGTGGTCGGGCGCTAGGGTGCGGGCCATGAGGTCGGTCGGAGAGTCGGCGGCAGCGCCGTGGTGGATCGGAGGCAGCGGGCGAGCGCGGTCGGACGGCGCGTCGCTCGCGGGCGGCCCTCAGCGCGTCAGGACGTCGGGCGCGGTGGCGCGCAGCGAAAACGAGGCGAGGCGGTCGATGTGCGGGGCTTCCGCCGGCGCAGCGTCGCCGGCCAGATCGCCCAGCTCGATGCGTCCGACCGCGGCGATTTCGCGGCAACGCCAGAACGCGACGCTGTCGCTGACGGCCAGATGGCCGCGGTTGGCGCTGCCGATCACGGCGCCCACCACGCGCGCGGCCGGCTGCCAGTCGTCGCGGGCGTGATCGAGCACCAGCGCGTCGATGTCGGTGAAAAGACCGCTTTTGAACGTGTTATCGATCCAGTAGCGCAATTCGGCATTGGCCTGCTTCGCCTCCTGCCATTCGAGCGCGAGCCGGCTGATGCGCAATACCGAGATCGGCGCGGCTTCCGGCAGCTTCACGCCTAGCCGCTCGGGCGGGAACAGGCCGGTCGACACGGCGGCTTCGCGGCCGCGCGGATACGTAGGCGGATCCAGATCGTCCGCGCTGAGCCGCACTTCGTTCAGGCGCTGCGGCGCGTTGCGCAGATCGTAGGCCACGCGGCGCAGCATCAGCTTATCGGCGGCGCTCTGCGCATGCCAGACGACCACCTGTCCGCTGCCGGCCGCGAGTTGCGACAGCTTGGTCAGCTCGCCCGCCAGCATCGTGGGCCAGTCGAACGTCGGGCCGGGCAGCAGCGCTTCCCAGAACGCGGCGCGCGGCTCGGTCGAATCGTCGATGCCGCGCAGTGGGCCGATCGCCACGTCGTCGAGGAGTGCGATTACGGTATCGCCGCGGCCGGCGGCGGCCAGCGCGGCGCGCAGCGAGTCGGCGGCGGAACCGCCGAGGGTGACGTGGAGAGTGCTCATCTGCGTTTGGTCAACGAAAAAGGGCCGCCAGGCGCGGCGGGTGCGTCGACCCGCTGCGTCAGGCGGCCCCTAGTGTAAGCGAGATGCCGTGTCGCGAGATACCGCGCCGCGCGCGGCATCGCGGCTCGTTCTGCCCGTTTCGGCGGCGGGCGTCAGCGTTCGTCGAAGCTGACCACCACCTTGTCGCTGACCGGATGGCACTGGCAGGTCAGCACGAAACCGTCGCGCAGCTCGCGCTCCTCCAGCGTGTAGTTCCTGTCCATCCGCACTTCGCCTGCCAGCACGCGCGCGGCAGGTGCAGCAGACGCCGCCCTTGCACGCATAGGGCAGCGCCAGCCCGGCCTGCAGGCTCACGTCGAGCAGGCTCGCGCCCGCGTAGGGCAGGCGCAGCTTGCGGGTCTTGCCGTCGATGACGATCTCCAGCGCGGCGGCCGGCGTGGCATCGGTGATCTCGACGACCGGCGCGCCCGCCTGCGGCAACGGCGTGCCGAAGCGCTCGACGTGAATCCGCTCGCGCGCCACGCCGGCCGCGCCGAGCGCTGCCTCGGCCGCGTCCATCATCGGTGCCGGGCCGCAGACGAACGCCTCGTCCACCGAGGTAGCCGGCACCAGCGTGTCGAGGAACGCCGCGCATTTCGCCTGATCGAGCACGCCGTGGAACAGCGCGACGTCCTGCTGCTCGTCGGACAGCACGTGATGCAGCACGAAGCGCGCCATGAACCGGTTTTTCAGATCCTCCAGCGCCTCCGCGAACATGATCGAATCGACGCTGCGGTTGCCGTAGATCAGCGTGAAGCGGCTGCGCGGCTCCAGTTCGAGCGTCGTGCGCACGATCGCGAGCACCGGCGTGATGCCCGAGCCGCCTGCGAACGCGAGGTAATGTCGGCCCTGTTCGGCGTTCAGGTGCGTGAAGAAGCGACCGTCGGGCGTCATCACGTCGAGCGTGTGGCCCGGCTTCAGCGTATCGAACGCGAAGTTCGAGAAGCGCCCGCCGCGTACGCGCTTGATGCCGATGCGCAGTTCGCCGTCGCGCTCGTAATCGGTGGTGCCGACGCAGATCGAATACGAGCGGCGCGTCTCCTCGCCGTCAATCTGCGCCTTAAGCGTGACGAACTGGCCCTGCGTGAAGCGGTATTGCTCGCGCAGCTCGGGCGGCACCTCGAACGCGACGGTGACCGCGTCGACCGTCTCGGGCTGCACGTCGCGGATGCGCAGCGGGTGAAATTGCGGAGTCGCCATGTTCAATAGGGCTTGAAGTAGTCGAAGGGTTCGCGGCAATCGAGGCAGAGATACAGCGCCTTGCAGGCCGTGGAGCCGAATTGCGCGAGGCGGGCGGTGCGGCCGGCTTCGGGGAGAAGCGGATCACGCTCGCGGCGGGCGGGCCGGGCGGCTGGTCGCCGCCATCGCACACGCCGGTCGGCGGCGCGATGCCGTAGGCACGCAGCTTGTCGCGGGCTTCGGCGGCGATCCAGTCGGTGGTCCAGGCCGGCGACAGCACCGTGACGATGCGGTGCGGCGGCACACCGATCGCGTCGAGCGCGGCGTCGATGTCCGCGGCGATCTGCGACATCGCCGGGCAGCCCGAGTAAGTGGGCGTGATCACGATCTCGAGCATGCCGTCCGCCGCGCGGTGCACGTCGCGCAGAATCCCGAGCTCGCGGATCGACACAACCGGGATCTCGGGATCGGGCACCGTGTCGAGCGCGGTGCACACCGCGGCCAGGCCGGCGTCGATCGTCGGTGAGGTCGCGGCGGTCGTCATTACCAGCTCGCGCCCGGATGCTGGCGCGCGAGGCTCTGCATTTGCGCGAGCAGGAAGCCCATGTGCTCGGAGTGCTCGCCGAACTTGCCGGTCGTGACGTGCGTCGCCGGCGGCGCCGCAACCAGCGTGGCTTCGGCCAGCGCCGCGTCCACGTCGGCGCGCCAGGCGGCTTCGAGCGTATCGGCTGCCGGCGCGATGCCGGCAGCCGCCACGTCTCGCTCGACCGCATCGGTCGCGAAGCACTCGCGCGTGTAGGGCAGCAGGTAATCGAGCGCGGCCTGGGCGCGGCGGTGCGATACGTCGGTGCCGTCGCCGAACCGGATCAGCCATTCGCGCGCGTGATGCTCGTGATAGCGCGTCTCCTTGACCGATTTCGCCGCGATCGCGGCCAGTTGCGGATCGGCCGAGCCTTCGAGCGCGGTCCACAGACAGGTGCAGCATCAGCGTCGCGTAGAGGAAATTGCGCACGATCGTCAGTCATTGAATAATCGTTGACGGCGTGCGCGGTGCCGGCCAGCGGGCCGTAGTGCGGCAACTCCACCAGCGTCAGGTTCGCGAAGTCGCGCTCGGCCCGGAAGAACGCGTAATCGTCCTCGGTCCGCGTCGCGCCGGTCAGCGCGCGTTCGAGATCGGCCGCGTGCGCGTAGAGCAGCCGGGCCTGGCCGATCAGGTCGAGGCTCATGTTGGTCAGCGCGATGTCCTCTTCGAGGATCGGGCCGTGCCCGCACCATTCGGCGTTACGCTGCCCGAGGATCAGCGCGCTGTCGGCGAGGCGCAGCACGTAGGCGAGGTGGGAAGCCGGGGTGGTCGTCATGGCCATTTACATGTGGTCGACTTCGTCGGGCAGCGCGTAGAACGTCGGATGGCGGTAGATCTTGTCGCCGGTCGGCTCGAACAGCTCGGCCTTCTGCCCCGGATCGGACGCGGTGATCGCGGCCGACGGCACCACCCAGATGCTCACGCCTTCCTGGCGGCGCGTGTAGACGTCGCGTGCCATGCGCAGCGCCATCGTGGCGTCGGCCGCGTGCAGGCTGCCGCAATGCTTGCGGTCGAGGCCCTGCTTGCTGCGCACGAACACTTCCCAGATCGGCCATTCGGCTTGCATGTCTGTCTCCTCCTTGCTGAATTCGGAATGGTGCTGACGCTCAGGCCGCTTGCCGTTCGGCGCGCCGCGCGGCTTTCTCGGCGTGCGCCATCGCGGCTTCGCGCACCCAGGCGCCGTCTTCGTGCGCCTTCACGCGCGTGGCGAGGCGTTCCCGGTTGCAGGGGCCGTCGCCGTTGACGACGCGCCAGAACGCGTCCCAGTCGATCGCGCCGTAATCGTGATGCCCGCGCTCGGCGTTCCATTCGAGGTCCGGTCCGGATCGGATCGGGGAAGCTCACGCCGAGCACGCGAGCCTGCTCGACCGCCGCGTCGACGAATTTCTGGCGCAGATCGTCATTCGAGATTCGCTTGATCCCCCATTTCGCCGATTGATGGCTGTGCACCGAATCCGCGTCGCTCGGGCCGAACATCATCAGCACCGGCCACCACCAGCGATTGACAGCCTGCTGCACCATCTCGCGTTGCGCGTCGGTGCCGGCCATCATCGCGAGCAGGGCATCGAAGCCCTGGCGCTGATGGAAAGATTGGCTCTCTTGAAATTTGAGTGGATGAAAAGGGCCGCCGGGGTACGAAAACCTACGTCGCAAAACGGTATCTTCCCACCCCTAGCCCCCGCCCCAAGGCGGGGAAGTCCTCGCCGCCGGACGGGCTCGGGGGCCAGGCGGCGCAAGGCTTTGCCTGGCCCGAGCCCTCAAGCGTGCTCGTAGATTTCTCCGCATCAAGGGTTCGCTGCACCGGGCTTCGCGCGCCCTTGACCCGGAAAATCCACCCACTCGAAATTCAAGAGAGGCGATTAACTGTTGGCTTCGCGGTCGAGCAGGTCGCGCGGCTGGTGTCGCACGTCGGTGCCCTTGACGATGTAGATGATGAATTCGGCGATGTTCTTGGCGTGGTCGCCGACGCGCTCGATCGCCTTGGCGATGAACAGGAAGTCGAGGCCGACCGAGATCGTGCGCGGATCTTCCTGCATGTACGACACGAGCTTGCGCACGAACGCGCGGAATTCCAGGTCGATTTCCTTGTCGTCCTTGACGATCTGGGCCGCGGCCACCGTGTCGAGACGCGCGAACGCGTCGAGCGCGCGGCGCAGGATCGTCACGGCCATATCGCCCGACACCTTGATCTCGGCGATGTTCACGCCGCGTGCGATCGGCTCGTCGGCCAGACGGCGCACGCGCTTGGCGATCTTCTCGGCTTCGTCGCCGGCGCGTTCGAGATTCGTGATCGTCTTCGAGATCGACATCAGCAGGCGCAGGTCGCGCACGGCCGGCTGGCGGCGCGCGATGATGTTGCCGCATTCTTCGTCGATTTCGACTTCCGTGTGATTCAGGATGTCTTCGTTGGCGATCACGCGCTCGGTTGATCTTGCCCCCGTTTCACGGACACCCCTATAAGCGATTAACTATCGCAATAGGAGGTGGACGATGACCAAGAGCAAGGCAGGCAGAAAGGGGCAGGAGTTCAGCCTGGAGTTCAGGCAGCAGGCA
>WNEB01000063.1:4664-7755 GCA_009914575.1 Burkholderia gladioli | reverse complement strand
GGCCACGCCGCTAACCATGATGTCGTACATGCGCTCCATCAGCCGGGAATCGTCGCGCAGCTGCTCGTAGGCCGGGATCGGTACTTCCTTGCCGCGCTTGTCCCGCAGCCGAGGTCGTTGGACTTGCAACTTGCGTTCATCCATCACGATCCGGCACACGCTGTGTGCCGTGCCAGCGCACGTCGCCACCGGCGCGTCCGGCATGTTTTTCGCCGGCGACTTCTCCGGTCGACACACACCATCAGAAACTGCTCGACGAGCGCCCGGCCAGCGTCGTACATCAGCTCATCAACGCTGATCCGCGTGTTCCGTATCAGCTCGAGCATCGGCAGCAGCAACTGGGCTTGCTCGGCAAGGCCAGCGCGCAGCGCTCCGTGCTCTTGTTTACCAACAACACGACACTCAGCATCAGCACGACGGTTCGGTTTCTTGGTAGGCTTCATTTCGGTGGTTCTCCTATTCGGGAGGGTGGTCGTGGAAACCCGATTCTCTCGGATTCCTACGGGAACCGCCGCCTTCAACCTTCAACTACGTTTGGGACACCGCGCTCCTGGCCGCGGGCGTGGCGGCGGTCGGCAGCGTGAAGCGGGCCGCGCGCGCGAAACCGTGGGCCGGGGCGGCGCGGGCGGCGGCCGTCGGTGCGCCGCCCGCGTTCAGCGTGGTGAAACTGCGCATCGTCGTCTTCATTGCGTCAGGCCGATTTCGTAGGTGGCGAGGCCCTTGCCCGAGCCGTCGTCGGCCGCGATCTGGGTGATGCCGGTCAGGCCGGCGGCGGTGGCCTGCGCGAGCAGGTTCGGCGCCGAGGCGAAACGCACGTGCGCGACCGAGGCGGGCAGCTTCGTGAAGCGCCAGCTGCGCGCCGCGCCGTCGTTGGTGCGGCTCAGGCTGCCGCGCTTCTTGATGTAGGAGATCAGCACGTCGCGGTTCGCATCGGGCGAGGCGAAGATCGTCTTGCTGCCGTCGAGCCCCGGGAAGTTGCCGCCGCCGCTCGCGCGGTAGTTGTTGGTCGCGACGATGAACTGCGCGTTCGCGTCGAGCGCCGCGCCCTTGTACAGCAGGTTGCGGATCCGGCTGCCTTCGGGTTGCGAGACGTCGATCTCGTAGCTCAGGTCGGGCGACGTGAACATGTCGAAGTTGTAGCCCGGGAAGCTGCTGACGAGCGCCTGCACGGTGGCCTGGGCCGGATCGATCCGGTTGAAGCGCTTGGCGACCGTCTCCAGCCAGTTCCTCAGATCGCTGCCGCTGATCTTCACGGCGTAGACGGTGTTCGGGTACAGGTAGAGATCGGCCGCGTTGTTGATGGCCAGGCCTCCCGGCGCGACGTCGGTGAAATCGGTGCCGCCGCCGAAGCCGCTCTTGAACGGCGCGCTGGCCGACAGCACCGGCAGCGACGCGTACGGCGGCAGGTTCGCCTGCACGTAGGTGGAGACGTAATCGGCCTGCGCCTCGTTGACGATCTGTATCGCGCCCGGGTCGCCCACGTCGGCGAAGTAGGTCGTCATGCGGTAGTCGGTGCTGCCGACCGGCGTCTTCACGTAATCGATGGTGGCCTGGTGCTCGGCCGCGATTGCCGCCGACACGCTCGGATCGGCCGCCACGTAGGTCTTGTCGGCGTTTTGCGTGGAGCGCGCCTCGACCGTGGTCTGGTAGGTCTTGTCGACGTTCCAGCGCGCGCCGTCCCAGGCCAGGCCGAGCTTGATCACGCCCAGGTGCTTGCCCCAGTAGTTCGCCATCACGGTGGGCACGCCGTTGACGGTGCCCTTGACCTTGTCCACGCCCGGCAGGTTGAACTGGGCGACGGTGCTGGTCGCGTCCGGGAACACCTGATGCGAGTGGCCGATCAGCATCGCGTCGATGCCCGGCACCTGCGCGAGCCACCAGCTGCCGTTTTCCATGGTCGGCGAGTACGGCGAGTACGGCGAGTTGTCGAGGTCGCCGTGCGAGATCGCGACGATCAGGTCCGCGCCCTTCGCGCGCATTTCGGGGATGTATTTCTCGGTCGCTTCCTTGAGGCCGGTCGTGTAGACCTTGCCGTCGAGCCAGCGCTTGTCCCAGTTCATGATCGCGGGCGGCGTGAAGCCGATGATGCCGACCTTGACGGGCGCGCTGACGGTGGTGCCGTCCGGCGCGGTGGCGCTGACCGTCTTGGTGACGATCGTGTACGGCTGGAACAGCGGCTGGTTGGTCTTGGCGCTGATCACGTTGGACAGCACCTGCGGGAAGTTCGGCCCCGCGCAGGTCTTCTGCTGCGACGGATCGGGCAGGCCGTCGATGTTGAAGCGGTTGCCCGTGACCTGCGACAGGTACGGCAGGCCGTAGTTGAACTCGTGGTTGCCGATCGCGCCGCCGTCGAACTTGGCCGCGTTCATGACCTTGTAGATCGCGAGCGTCTGGTCGCACGCCACCGGCTTGACCAGCGCCTGGTAGTCGGACAGCGCGGTGCCCTGGATCGTGTCGCCATCGTCGAACAGCAGCGTGTTCGGGTATTGCTTGCGCGCGACCGCGATCAGCGTGGCGACGCGCTCGAAGCCGATCGAATTGTCCGCCGCCAGCTTGAAATAGTCGTACGACAGCACGTTGGTGTGCAGGTCGGTGGTTTCCAGCACGGCCAGCGTGGCGCGCGTGCCGGTCGGGGCCTGCGCGGCGGCGGACGGCGTGGCGGCGGAGTTGTCGTCGTCGCTGCCGCAGGCGGACAGCAACGTGGCGGAGAGCACGGCGGCGGCGAGCGCGGTCGCATGCGCCGCGCGAGCGCGGAACGGCGAATCGAAACGCATCGGAATGTCCTGTCTGTTTTTTTAGGGGCGGAATGAGCGGCACGCGGACGCCGTCGGCCAGAACCGTCCGCAAGTATCGAAAGCATTCGTGACGGCGCAATGAAAGCAACCCGACCGAAAATTGGAAGATTGGCTCGGGCCGCCGGCCGGGGGGGGGGGGGGTGGGGGAGGGCCGATCCCGCTTCTGGCGCGCGCGCAGAGGGGGTTGGAAAAAAGGGCCGCGGTCACTTTTTTTGGGCCGCCCGTTCCTTGGACTTCCAACCACCACCGGGTTTGTGGGTGGACGCTGGCGGCGGGGCCAAGCCCGTCCCCCCGTC
>WNEB01000063.1:0-4654 GCA_009914575.1 Burkholderia gladioli | reverse complement strand
GCGCGGGAGGGAGGGCGGCTGGAGACCGCTGTAAGTAAGGAAGCAGTGGGGGCGGGGGAAGGGAGGGGGGGGGGAGGGGGGGGGGAGGGGGGGGGCGGGGGGGGGGGGGGGGGGGGGGGGGGGGAGGGCAAGTGCCGATCCCGCTTCTGGCGCGCGCGCAGATGGGGTTCGATACAATGGCCGCTGTCACTTTTTTTGAGACGCCCGTTCCTTGGACTTCCAGACACCACCGGGTTTGTCGGTCGACGCTGGCGGCGGCGACAAGACCGTACGCCTGTCCGGGCAATGGACAGCGCTGGCCCTTGCTCGCAATCGCGGCGCCGTGGTGCGCCGCGCGGAAAAGCTCGCGCGCGAACTGTCGCGCGGCGGCGCGCAGGACGGCCCGGGCGGCCGCTGGGATCTCTCGTCGATCGAGCGGCTCGATCACGTCGGCGGGCAGGCGCTCTGGCGCGTCTGGGGCCACCGGCTGCCGGCCGGCGTGGCGCTCACCGCGAACCAGCGCACCATCTTCGAACGGATCCAGCGCCTCGACGAGGCGCGCGAGGCGCCCGAGCCGGTGGTGCGCCACGATCCGGTCACGCGCTTCGGGCTGTCGCTGATGCAGTTCGGCGAGCACCTGTACGGCGGGATTGGCATGTTCGGGCGCGTGATCCTCGATTTCGGCTCGATCCTGCGCCGCCCCCGCACCATGCCGTGGACGGAAATCTCGGCGAACGTCTACAACGCTGGTGCCAAGGCGCTGCCGATCACCGCGCTGGTCGCGTTCCTGATCGGCATCGTGCTCAGCTACCTGTCGGCGCAGCAGCTTCAGCAGTTCGGCGCGAACCGCTACATCGTCAACATCCTCGGGCTGTCGGTGATCCGCGAGCTGGGGCCGGTGCTGTCGGCGATTCTGGTGGCCGGGCGCTCCGGGTCGGCCATCACGGCGCAGATCGGCGTGATGCGCGTGACCGAGGAACTCGACGCGATGCGCGTGATGGGCATCCCGCACGGGCTGCGGATCGTGCTGCCGCGCGTGATCGCGCTCGGCGTGGCGATGCCGCTGCTCGTGATGTGGACCAACGTCGTCGCGCTGTCGGGCGGCGCGCTGGCGGCCAAGCTGGTGCTCGGCATCGACGTCAACTTCTTCGTGCGCTCGCTGCCGAGCGTGGTGCCGATCGCGAACCTGTGGATCGGGATCGGCAAGGGCGTTGTGTTCGGCATGCTGATCGCGCTGGTGGGCTGCCACTTCGGCTTCCGCATCAAGGCCAATTCGCAGAGCCTCGGCGAAGGCACCACCACCTCGGTGGTCAGTTCGATCACGGTGGCGATTCTCGCCGACGCCGTGTTCGCGATCCTGTTCCAGAACGTGGGGCTCGGATGATGAACGACAGACCAACTTCCGCCGGCGAAGCCGGCGCGATGCCGGCGGCGAACGCGGGCGGGAGCGCACCCGATTACGTGATCGAAGTGCGCGACATGACCAAGCGCTACGGCCGCAACGTGATCCACGAACATCTCGATTTCGACGTGCGCCAAGGCGAGATCGTCTCGATTGTGGGCGGCTCGGGCTCGGGCAAGACCACGCTGGTGCGGCAGATTCTCGGGCTGGAGCGGCCCACCTCGGGCACCGTGCGCGTGTTCGGCCAGGACATCGCCACGCTCGACACCGATTCGGCGCGCGTCATGCGCAGCCGCTCGGGCATGCTGTTCCAGCACGGCGCGTTGTTTTCGTCGCTGACCGTGTTCGACAACATCGCCCAGCCGCTGCGCGAGCTGGGCCGCGTGCCGCAGGATCTGCTGCACGAGATCGTGATGCTGAAACTGGAGATGGTGGGGCTGCCGTGCAAGCACGCCTCGAAGATGCCGTCGGCGCTGTCGGGCGGGATGGTCAAGCGCGTCGGCATCGCGCGCGCGATCGCGCTGGAGCCGGAGCTGCTGTTCCTCGACGAGCCCACGGCCGGCCTCGACCCGCGCGCCTCCGACGAATTCGTCGACCTGATCGCCACGCTGCACCGCACGCTGGGCCTGACCGTCGTGATGATCACGCACGATCTGGACACGATGGTGGCGCTGTCCACGCGGGTGGCCGTGATCGCCGACCGCAAGGTGCTGGTGGCCGCGCCGGTGGAGGAGGCGGCCAGCGTCGATCACCCGTTCATCAAGGAATATTTCCTCGGACTGCGCGGCCGCCGCGCGTTGCAGGCGTTGCCGCCCGAGCGGCGCGCGAAGCTGCCGAAGGCGGCGCTCGGGCCGGCGCTCTCCAGCGTCGAGCTGTAACTGGAAGGAATCGCGAATGGAAAACAAATCACATGCATTCTGGGCCGGGCTGTTCACCCTCGGGCTGCTGCTCGCGATCATCGCGACCGTGTTCTGGTTCAACGTCGACCGCACGGTACGGATTCCCTACGATCTGGTCGCGCGCACCAACGTGACGGGCCTGTTCCCCGACGCGGACGTGCGCTATCGCGGGCTCGGCGTGGGCAAGGTCGCGTCGATCCATTTCGACCGCACGCACCCGGGCGAGATCGACATCCGCATCCTGGTCGACAAGGACGCGCCGATCACGCGCTCGACCTATGGCAGCCTCGGCTTCCAGGGCGTGACGGGCATCGCGTTCGTGCAGCTCGACGACACCGGCACCGATCCCGCGCCGCTGCCGACCTCCGAGAAGGCGGTCGCGCAGATCCCGCTCCATCCGAGCCTGTTCGACCAGCTCCAGAAGCGCGGCGACGTGCTGCTCAAGCAGATGGAAGTGACCGCGCAGAGCGTCAACGCGATGCTGTCGCCGCAGATGCGCGAGCAGCTCGAATCGACCGCGAAGAGCGTGCAGCAGGCCGCCGACGGCGTCAGCACGCTGACGCGTTCGCTCGAACCGGTCACGGCGCAGTTGCCCGAAACCACGCGCCGCATGAATCAGGCGCTGGCTTCGACCGATTCGCTGCTCGCGCCGCGCGGGCCGCTCGTCGCGAATCTCGACCGGGCCGGCAAGGCGGCCGAACAGGCGGGAACTGCGCTGACCTCGATGAATCAGACGCTGTCCGAACTGAATGCGAACGTGCGTTACGAGACGCTGCCGCGCGCCAACGCGCTGAGCTCGAACATCGGCGAAACCTCGCGCACGGTGCGCGATGCGGTCGACGCGTTCAGCCGCAACCCGCGCAGCCTGCTGTTCGGCGCGAGCGCCGGCCTGCCGGGCCCGGGCGAATCGGGCTTCGCCTGGCCGCAGCCGGTCGGGCGCTGAGCGCAAGGGCCGCGCATCGCCATCCGTTTCCGAATCCGGGCCGCCGCCTCGCGCGGCGACCGTAGCAACCGACGGCCGTCACGCGCGGCCACCGTCAAGGCAATCACGACCATGCAGGAATACGCGATGTCACGCTTCTCTCCCGTCCTGGCCCGCCGCTGCGCCGCGCTCGGCGCTGCCTTCGCGTTCGCGCTGCTCGCCGGTTGCGCGAGCGACGCGGCCCGCATGTCGAACATCCGCTACGACCTCGGCCCGCTCGATCCGTCCACGCTGACGGCGTCGCCGGCCTCGGGCACGGTCGTCAAGGTGCTCGACGTGCGTGCGCCCGAGGCGTTCGATTCCGACAAGTTCGTCTACCGCCTGGCCTATGCCGATGCGCAGCGCATTGCCACCTATCGCGACAGCCGCTGGACCGCGCCGCCCGCGCAGCTGCTGACGCAGCGCCTGCGCGCCGCGCTGTCGGCGCGCGGCACGGTGCTCGACGGCAGCGATGCGGTGCACGCGGCCGTGCTGCACGTCGAGCTGAACACGTTCGAGCAGGTGTTCGACGGCCAGTCGCAGAGCCACGGCGAAGTGTCGGTGCGCGCCACGCTGACGCGCGACGGCACGGTGCTCGGCCAGCGCACGTTCGTGGCGCGCGCGCCGGCCAGCTCGCCCGACGCGGCTGGCGGCGCGGGTGCGCTGGCGGTCGCCAGCAACGACCTCGTCGCGCAGCTGGTGGCGTGGCTTGCCGTGCAGGCCGCCGGGCTGCAATGACGCGCGCGCAGCCGGCCTCCCGTCGCACGGCGCCGCCGCGATGACGCCCGCCGCTGCGCCGTCTCGCGGGCCGTCGTCGCTGGGGCGGCGGCTGTTCGCGGCCTACGCGGCGCTGGTCGTCTACGCTTCGCTGTACCCGTTTCTCGGCTGGCGCTCGCTTGGCGTCGGCCCGTTCGATTACCTGTTCGCGCCGATGCCGCGCTACTGGACGGGCTTCGACGTCGTCACCAACGTGCTCGGTTATCTGCCGCTCGGCGCGCTGGCCGTCGCCGCGCTGTATCCGCGCGTGAAGGGCGTGCCGGCCGCGCTGCTGGCGACGCTGCTCGGCACGCTCGTGTCGGGCGCGATGGAAGCGCTGCAAACCTATCTGCCGACGCGCGTGGCGTCGAATCTCGATCTCGGCGCGAACGCGCTCGGCGCCTTGATCGGCGCGGCCGTGGCGGCGCCGGCGGTGCCCGCGCCGGTCGAGCGCGGCGTGCTTCGGCGGCTGCGCGACGCTTGGTTCGAGCGCGACGCGGGGCGTTGTTGCATAAATCGAGTGTAAGGATGCAATAGCATCGACGGGCATAATTTCAGGCGATACGAACGGATTGCGGACGAGCGAGGTCCGCCATACGGTTGATGACGCCGACGCGAACGGAGACCTCGGTCGCCTGCGAGTCGATGTGACGCGCC
>WNEB01000062.1 GCA_009914575.1 Burkholderia gladioli | reverse complement strand
GTGTATGTCCTTGCGCATTTTCTTGTCAAAAATTAGGCAGTTACTCTGGAATCTGACTTGATAGGAGGCTGGCCCCGCGACCGTTGCGCGTAAACGTCAACGGATCTCGCTCGATTTATGCAACAACGCCGCGCGACGAACACCTGATGCTCGCGACCGCCGAATCCTGCACGGGCGGCATGATCGCCACCGCCGTCACCGACATCTCCGGCAGCAGCGGCTGGTTCGAGCGCGGCTTCGTCACGTATTCGAACCAGGCCAAGAGCGAGATGATCGGCGTGCCGCCCGAGCTGATCGATAAGCACGGCGCCGTCAGCGAACCGGTGGCACGCGCGATGTCCGAAGGCGCGCTGCGCAACAGCCGCGCGCAGGTGGCGCTGTCGGTGACGGGCATCGCCGGCCCCGGCGGCGGCTCCGAGCACAAGCCGGTGGGCACCGTCTCGTTCGGCTGGAGCAACCGGCTGCACACCGAGGTCGAAACGCTCGTGTTTCGCGGCGATCGCGAACAGATCCGCGTGCAGGCCGCCGTGCATGCGCTGCGCGGGCTGCTCAAGCTGCTCAAGCTGCTCAAGCTGCTCAAGCTGCTCGACGAACGCGAGCGCTGAACCGCGTTCCCTCGGATGAAAAAAGCGCCCGGGCATCGCTGCCTCGGGCGCTTTTTTCATTGCCGCCGTTGTCGCGGCGGTTCGATCAGCGATGCGCGTTGATCGCGTCGCGCGTGGCCTGCGCGGCGCGCGCGGCAGCCTCGGCGAAATCCTCGCCGTTGCTCGCGTAAAGAATCGCGCGCGAGGAATTGATCATCATGCCGCCGCCGTCGGCCGTGCGGCCGGCGGACACGGGCGCCTGCACGTCGCCGCCCTGCGCGCCCACGCCGGGAATCAGCAGCGGCATGTCGCCGACGATGCCGCGCACGATCTCGATTTCCTTCGGGAACGTCGCGCCGACCACCAGCGCGAGCTGGCCCGTCTTCGCGTTCCACTTGCCGGCGGCCAGCTGGGCCACCACCTGATAGAGCGGACGGTCGCCCGTTTCGAGGAACTGCAGATCCGAGCCGCCCGGGTTCGAGGTGCGGCACAGCACCACCACGCCCTTGTCCTCGTACGCCAGGTACGGCTCGATCGAGTCGTAGCCCATGTACGGATTCACCGTCACCGCGTCGGCGCGATAGCGCTCGAACGCCTCGCGCGCGTACTGCTCGGCGGTGCTGCCGATGTCGCCGCGCTTGGCGTCGAGCACAACCGGGAGGCCCGGGTGCTGCAGGTGGATGTGCGCGATCAGCCGTTCGAGCTGATCTTCGGCGCGGTGCGCGGCGAAGTAGGCGATCTGCGGCTTGAACGCGCTCGTGTAGGGCGCGGTGGCGTCGACGATCTCGCGGCAGAAGTCGAAGATCGCTTCGGGGCGGTTCGCCAGATGGGCGGGGAACCGCGTCGGTTCGGGATCGAGACCGACGCAGAGCAGGGAGTTCGTGCGCTGCCAGGCGGCGCGCAGCGTATCGATGAAGGTCAGCGGAGCGGACATGTTCGCGGCGGATCGGGTGAGAAATGCCGCGTATTTTACCCGCTGCGTCGCGACCGTCCGCCGCAATCGCCCGAAACGCGCGTCAGCGGCCGGCCGCTTTCGCGCCCGCGCGCGGGTCGGCGCGCTCGACCGTGAAGCGGAAACGCCGCGCGAGCCGCGTCATGCATGCCGTGCGCTTCGGCGCCGCCGGGCAGGTTCACGGCGTTGATCGGATGATCGACCGGCTCGAAACAGAAGAAGCGCTCGCCGGGCGGCGTGTAGAGCACGTAGCAATCGGCGTCCGATTCGATCGCCATGCTGAGCCCGCGCGACGGCCAGGCCACGGGCGCGCGCCCGCCCCAGCCGGTGAACGCGTGATTGACGAGCGTGGACGGCAGCGGATACGCGATGCCGAACTGCCAGGCGGGCGGCACGCCGACATGCCGGCGCGGCAGCCAGTCCGGGCCGGACAGCCACAGGGCGCCGGCCGAGGCGGCCAGCTCGGTGGTGTCGTCGCGCACGATGAACGGATGCACGCCGAGCCCGAACGGCAGCGGCTCGCGCCCGGCATTCTCGATCGACAGCGCGATCGATAGCGACGCGCCGTCGAGCACGAACGATTGCGTCGCGCGATAGGCGTACGGCGCGGCGCCGCGCCGGTCGAGCGACAGATGCAGCTCGGTGGCCGACGCCGCGTCGATGCGCCAGCGCGCGAGCCAGCCGTCGCCGTGGATCGGTAGCGGTTCGCTCGCGCGGTTGCGCGGCACCTCGACGCGACGGCCGTCGCACTCGAAGCGCCCGCCGCCGATCCGGTTCGAATACGGCAGCAGCGGATAGCAGCCGAGCGCGTTCGGATCGGTGGCCACCTCGACGTGATAGCAGCCGCGGAAGATCGGCGTGGACGCGCCGTCGCCGCGCCAGTCGAAGCGCGCGATGCCGCCGCCCAGGTGCGGCACGACGTCGAGCCGCAATTCGGCGGTGGCGAGCGTGACCGCCGCGTCGGCGGCCGACAGCACGCCCCGCGCGACGCTGGCCGTCTGCGGGCCGGGGCTGACCGGCTGCGCGGCGGCCGCGAGCCGGGCGCGGCGACCGACGAACCAGCCGGCGAGGAAGAAGCACTGCTCGTGGTCGATGTCGTCATGCTCGTCTCCTGTCAGCGCCGCGCGGGCGGCACGCGAATCCGGGTCAGGCCCAGCCGCCGTCGACGACGACGTCCTGGGCGGTCATCATGCGGCTGTCGTCGACCGCCAGGAACAGCGCGGCGCGCGCCAGATCGTCGGGCAGCAGCTCGTCGCCGATGCACTGCCCGGCCTCGATCGCCGCGCGCCCGGCGTCGTCGAGCCACAGCGCGCGCTGCTTGTCGGTCATCACCCAGCCCGGCACCAGCGCGTTGACGCGAATCCGGAACGGGCCGAGATCGCGCGCCAGCGTGCGCGTGAGCCCCTGGATCGCGGCCTTCGACGTGGCGTAGATCGGGTAGCCGCCGTTCTTCAGCATCCAGCTGATCGAGCCGAGGTTGACGATCGCGCCGCCGCCGAGCGATTTCATGTCGTCGATCACGGCCTGCGCGGCGAAGAACTGGTGGCGCAGGTTCACGGCGATCGCCGCATCGAACGATTCGGGCGTGACCTCCTCGATGCTGTGGGGGCGGTCGTTCGCGGCGTTGTTGATCAGCACGCCGAACGCGCCCGTGTGCGTGCGCAATTCGGCGATCGCGCGGCGCAGCGCATCGATGTCGGTCAGGTCGGCCGCGAA
This sequence comes from Burkholderia gladioli, assembly GCA_009914575.1. Taxonomy (GTDB): domain Bacteria; phylum Pseudomonadota; class Gammaproteobacteria; order Burkholderiales; family Burkholderiaceae; genus Burkholderia; species Burkholderia gladioli_B. The sequence continues at coordinate 4,524 of WNEB01000062.1, read as the reverse complement.
GAACGCCGGCGCGTGACGCGCGTCCGCGAGGCGTTCGACCAGCGCGGCGAAGTGCGCGACGAAAGCCTCGCCGATGCCGGTGGCGCCGCCCGTGATCAGCACGGCGCGATCGGTCAGGCTCGGGAAGCGCGCGCCGCGCGGGTCGTCGGCGGCGATCGGCTGCTGGGTCTGCATGGTGCTCATCGTCCTGAGGTCCTTGAATACTGGATGGCGCGTCAGTCGCGCGTGCCGCGGTTCTTCAACTGGTCGAGCAGCACGGCGGCGAGCAGGATCGCGCCGCGCACGAGGTACTGGTAGAACGCGTCGATGTTGAGCAGGTTCATCACGTTCTCGACCGTGCCCATGATCAGCACGCCGATCACCACGCCCGAGATCGTGGCGCGCCCGCCGAGCACGCAGGCCGAGATCACGTTCAGTTCGAAGCCTTCGGCCGCGTTCGGCTGGCCCGAGGTGATGCGCGAGGCGAGGATCACGCCGGCCAGCGCGGTCACGGCGCCCTGGATCAGGAAGATCCAGACGCGCGTGCGCTCGACGTTGATGCCCGCGAGGCGCGACGCCTCCGGATTGCCGCCGATCGCGAGCGTGTTGCGGCCATACACCGTCTGGTTCAGCATCACGCCGAACACGATGAAGCACAGCAGCGTGACCCAGATCGGCAGCGACACGCCGAACATCGCCAGGCCGCCGAGCGCGATGAAGGTATCCGACGACACGCCCACCGCCTGCCCATGCGAGACGATGAAGCCGAGCCCGCGCACGATTTCCATGGTGGCCAGCGTGGTGATCAGCGCGTTGATGCGCAGGTAGGCGATCACCGCGCCGTTGACGAAGCCGATCGCGGCGCCGGCCACCACCGCCGCGACGATCGCGATGAAGGTGTTGTCGGTGGCGTTCAGCACCATCGCGCAGAGCACGCCCGAGAACGCGACGGTCGACCCGATCGACAGGTCGAAATCGCGCGAGGCGAGACAGAACATCATGGTGCAGGCCACCATGCCGATCTGCGAGATCGACAGCGCGAGGCCCAGCATGTTGTCGATCGAGAAGAAGTGATCGACCGTCACCGACATGGTGATGAACATCACCGCGAAGATCACGATCAGGCTGTAGTCGGTGACCTGCTGCCACCACTTCTGCTTGTCGTTTCTCTGCGGAATCAAGGCCTCGGCCGCTTTCTTGGCGGCGGCCTGCGCGATATTTTCTCTGGCTTCCATCGTGTCGCTCCCTGCGGTGCGCGGCGCATGCGCCGCGCGGTCTCCATGTTCGTTCGTCCGCTCGCGCATGCCGTCAGGCGGCCTTCTCGCTCGGACCCTGCTGCGGCAGCGCCAGACTCAGCACCGCCTGTTCGTTTGCGTCGGCGCGCGTCAGCTCGCCGGCGATCCGGCCTTCGCGCATCACCACGACGCGGTCGGACACGCCCAGCACCTCGGGCAGCTCCGACGACACCATCACGATCGCGCAGCCGCGCTCGGCCAGCTCGTAGATCACCTGATAGATCTCGTTCTTCGCGCCCACGTCGATGCCGCGCGTCGGCTCGTCGAGAATCACGACCTTCAGGTCCGGCTCGGCCAGCCAGCGCGACAGAATCGCCTTCTGTTGATTGCCGCCCGACAGGAAACGGATCTTCTGGCGGCGGCTCGGCGTCTTGATCTTCAGCAGATTTATGAAGCGCTCGACCGTTTCGGCTTCCTTGCGGTCGTTCAGGAATATCCCCGCGCGCAGCGAATGGCGGAGGCAGCTGATGTTGATGTTCTCGGCCACCGTCGCCATCGCGACGATGCCCTCTTCCTTGCGGTCTTCCGGGCACAGCACGATGCCGTGAAGGATCGCGTCGCCGGTGCGGCGGATCTCGATGCGCTTGCCGTCGAGCGTCAACGCGCCGCCGCGCTTGCGGTCCGCGCCGTAGATCACGCGCATCAGCTCTCTGCGGCCCGCGCCCACCAGGCCGAAGAAGCCGACGATCTCGCCGGCGCGCACCGAGAAGCTGGCCGGCGCCTTCAGCGCATCGCCCGCCACGTTGTCGGCTTCGAGCCGCACCGCGCCGAGTTCGCGCGGCCGGTAGTGATAGATGTCGTTGATTTCGCGACCGACCATCTGACTGACCATCTGATCGCGCGTCACCTCGGCCAGCACCGGGTGCGAGGCGATCCGCCGCCCGTCGCGGAAGATCGCGCATGCGTCGCAGAGCCGGTAGATTTCGTCCATCCGGTGCGAGATATAGATGCCTCTCTTGAATTTCGAGTGGGTGGATTTTTCCGGGTCAAGGGCGGGCGAAGCCCGGCGCAGCGAACCCTTGATGCGGAGAAATCTACGAGCACGCTTGAGGGCTCGGGCCAGGCAAAGCCTTGCGCCGCCTGGCCCCCGAGCCCGTCCGGCGGCGAGGACTTCCCCGCCTTGGGGCGGGACTAGGGGTGGGAAGATACCGTTTTGCGACGTAGGTTTTCGTACCCCGGCGGCCCTTTTCACCCACTCAAATTTCAAGAGAGCCATATAGATCAGTGCGCGACCGTCGGCGCGCAGGTCGTCCACCAGCTTGAACAGCACTTCGGTCTCGCGGTGCGAGAGCGAGCTGGTCGGTTCGTCGAGCGCGATCACGCGCGCGTTGCGCATCAGCGCCTTGCAGATCTCCACCATCTGGCGCTGCGCGATCGACAGCCGGCGCAGCTTGGCGCCCGGATCGAGATCGACGCCCATCGCCTCCAGCCGTTCGCGCACATGGCGACGCGCATCGCCCTTGCGCACGAAACCGAGCGCGTTCGGCAGCCGGTCGAGCATCAGGTTCTCGGCCGCCGTCAGATCGGGCACGTATTGCAGCTCCTGGTGAATCACCGCGATGCCGGCCGCGATCGACGCCGCCGCGATCGTGAACTTCACGGGCTCGCCGTCGACGAGCACGCTGCCGGAATCGGGCTGATACTCGCCGCCGAGGATCTTCAGCAGCGTCGACTTGCCCGCGCCGTTCTCGCCCATGAGGCCGTGGACCTGCCCGCCGTGCACGTCGAACGAGATGCCGTCGAGCGCCCGCACGCCGGGAAAGACCTTGCCGATATTGTCGAAACGCAGAACCGCAGCCACTTGGCCTCCACTCGTCGTTGCCGGGCCGCCGCCTCGCGCGGCGGCCCGTTCTTGCTTCGCCGGGCGCACCGGTCAGGCCAGTGCGTCCCTGCGTCGATTACCGCGGCTTACTTCGATGCGAGACCCATCTCGGTGCGCACCTTCTCGACGTTGTCGCGCGTCGCCAGCATGCCGGTCGTCAGCGTCAACAGCGGCGGCATCTTGTTCTGCGTGATCCAGTCGTACATCAGTTCGGCGGTTTCCTCGCCGTGGCGCTTCGGGCTGATGATCACGGTGCCGTAGAAGCCCGTCGGCTGCGGCTTCTTGAATTCGCTGAGCGCCGAATCCGAACCGCCGATGCCGATGCCGATCATGTTGTCGGCCTTGAAGCCGCGCCCTTCCGCCGCGCGCACGGCGCCGAGCACCGCCTCGTCGTTGAGGCCGTACGTCACCCAGTGCTTGAACTTCGGGTTCTTGGTCAGCGCGATGTTGGCCGCGTTGAACGCGTTCTCGGTGTCGGTCTTGGCCTGCGGCGCCGCGACGATGTTCGCCTTCGGGAAGCCGGCCGCGACCAGCGCGTCGGTCGCGCCGCCGGTGCGGTCGTGCGCCGTCGGCAGCTGTTCGTAGGTGATGTCGATCGCGCCGGTTTCGGCCATGTTCCAGCCGCGCTTCTTGATCTCGGCGGCGATGCCGTCGCCGACCTGCTTGCCGATGTTGTAGGCCGAAATGCCCATGTGCGGCACCGATTCGATCGGCTTGCCGCTGCCGTCGACGAGGCGGTCGTCCACCGTCATCATCTTCAGCTTGTGCGACTTGGCCTTGGCGACGATGCCCGGCCCGAGCTTGACGTCGGGCGTGCAGATGATGAAGCCCTGCGCCTGCTGCGCCGAGAGGTTGTCGATCGCGCTCATGACCTTCTCGCCTGACGGCGCGCCGATCTTCACGAGCGTGAAGCCCTTTTGGCTCTCTTGAAATTTGAGTGGGTGAAAAGGGCCGCCGGGGTACGAAAACCTACGTCGCAAAATGGTATCTTCCCACCCCTAGCCCCGCCCCAAGGCGGGGAAGTCCTCGCCGCCGGACGGGCTCGGGGGCCAGGCGGCGCAAGGCTTTGCCTGGCCCGAGCCCTCAAGCGTGCTCGTAGATTTCTCCGCATCAAGGGTTTGCTGCGCCGGGCTTCGCTCGCCCTTGACCCGGAAAAATCCACCCACTCGAAATTCAAGAGAGGCCTTCATGCCGTGCGGCCAGAATCGCGACATCCTCGCCAGCATGTCGCTGCGCCGGCGTGACGTAACGGATGCCGCTGTGCCGATGTTCGTTGTTGTGGCTCTTTTGAGTTTCGAGTGGGTGCTAAAGTGCCCGATTTGCACGCAAACGAAGGGGAGTCATGCATAGCAAGTTGTTCGAGACGGCTTTGGGTATCAGCAATCCGTGGTTCGTGAGTGGCGTCGATTTCGACGCGACCGCGAAGCA
>WNEB01000061.1 GCA_009914575.1 Burkholderia gladioli | reverse complement strand
GCAACAACGCTCTGTAAAATGTATTTTTTGCATAAGCACGTCCCTCTATCGCCATGACGCAATTCCGTATCGCTCCCAGCATTCTTTCGGCTGACTTCGCCCGTCTCGGCGAGGAAGTCCGCAACGTCGTCGCCGCCGGCGCCGACTGGATCCACTTCGACGTGATGGACAACCATTACGTGCCGAACCTGACGATCGGCCCGCTCGTCTGCGAGGCGATCCGCCCGCACGTGGACGTGCCGATCGACGTGCACCTGATGGTGCGCCCGGTCGACCGGATCGTGCCCGATTTCGCCAAGGCCGGCGCGAACGTGATCAGCTTCCACCCGGAAGGCTCGGATCACATCGACCGCACGCTCAGCCTGATCAAGGATCACGGCTGCAAGGTCGGCCTGGTGTTCAACCCGGCCACGCCGCTGAACTATCTCGATCACGTGATGGACCGCCTCGACCTGGTGCTGATCATGTCGGTGAACCCGGGCTTCGGCGGCCAGTCGTTCATTCCCGAGGCGCTGCGCAAGATTCGCGAGGCGCGCGCCAAGATCGATGCCTACCGCGAACGCACCGGCCGCGAAATCCACCTCGAAGTGGACGGCGGCGTGAAGGTCGACAACATCGCGGAAATCGCCGCAGCCGGCGCGGACACCTTCGTGGCCGGTTCGGCGATCTTCGGCAAGCCCGACTACAAGGCGGTGATCGACGAGATGCGCACGCAGCTCGCCGGCACGGTCAAGGCCTGAGGGGCGCAGCGATGACGAGATGACGACGATCCGCTTCGCCGCGCCGCGGCTGGCCGCCGCGCTGATCGACCTCGACGGCACCATGATCGACACCGCCGACGATTTCACGGCGGCGCTCAATGCGATGCTGGCGCGGATCGGCGCGCGCGGCACGCAGCGCGACGAGGTCATGAACTATGTCGGCAAGGGCTCCGAGAACCTGATCGCGCAGGTGCTCAAGCCGCGCTTCGGCGAAGCCGAGGCGCAGGCTCGCTTCGAGGAAGCGCTGGAGATCTACCAGGCCGAATACGCGACGATCAACGGCCGCCACACGCAGCTCTATCCCGACGTGGAAACCGGCCTGCAGGCCATGCGCGAAGCGGGCCTCGCGCTCGCCTGCGTGACCAACAAGCCGTATCGGTTAGCGGTGGAACTGCTCGCGCAATACCGGCTCGACGGCTATTTCGGCGTGGTGCTCGGCGGCGACAGCCTGCCGAAGAAGAAGCCGGACCCGCTGCCGATGCTGACCGCCTGCGAGCGGCTCGGCGTCGAGCCGGGGCTGGCGGCGGCCATCGGCGACTCCGAAAACGACGCGCTGGCGGGCCGCGCGGCGGGCCTCGCGACGCTGACGGTGCCGTACGGCTACAACCACGGCAACGCTATACAAACGATAAATTCGGATGGTATAGTCGGCTCGCTGCTCGGCGCGGCGCAGGTCATCACCGCGCACAATGCGACCGAGCAAACCCTCTGATTTATTCTTCAATCCGCATGTTTCTGAACAAAAAACGGAGTCTTAGCAGCATCGACCGGGGAGCCTGGCCCTGGCGTCGCTGGTCGCGCTAACCTCGTCGAGGTTCGCCGAAGCCTGTCTTCGGCATCCGTTTTTTGTTTTGCTGCGCGATCCGCGCTCCGTCGATCGATGTGCCCGCCGTCTTCTTGCTCCGCACGCACTGCGTCCGGGCATCGGAACCGCGTACCGGCATATCGCCCGGCGGCAGCGCAAGCCGGTCAGGTACTGACCGCACCCCGCCTTCCGGCCCGCCGCGCAGCGCCCGCGTTTCCACTGGCAAGCATTGCCGCTCGTCCCCACAGGACCGGAACATGACCGAACTCGAATTCCAATCGCTCGCGAATCAAGGCTACAACCGCATTCCGCTGATCGCGGAGGCGCTCGCCGACCTCGAAACCCCGCTTTCGCTGTACCTGAAGCTCGCGCAAACCGAGCGCGGCGGTGCCAATTCGTTCCTGCTCGAATCGGTGGTCGGCGGCGAACGCTTCGGTCGCTACTCGTTCATCGGCCTGCCGGCGCGCACGCTGCTGCGCACCCGCAACGGCGTGTCGGAAGTGGTGACCGACGGGCAGGTCGTCGAAACCCACGACGGCGATCCGTTCGCCTTCATCGAGCAGTTCCAGGCGCGCTACAAGGTGGCGCTGCTGCCCGGCCTGCCGCGCTTTTGCGGCGGCCTGGCCGGCTACTTCGGCTACGACGCGGTGCGCTACATCGAGAAGAAGCTCGCCGACACCGCCCCGCACGACGATCTGCAACTGCCCGACATCCAGCTGCTGCTGACCGAGGAAGTCGCCGTCATCGACAACCTCGCCGGCAAGCTCTACCTGATCATCTACGCCGACCCGACGCGCCCCGAGGCGTTCTCGAAGGCCAAGCAGCGCCTGCGCGAACTGAAGCAGCGCCTGCACGCGACGGTGCAGCCGCCCGTCACCTCGCCGAGCGTGCGCACCGAGACGTTCCGCGAGTTCAAGAAGGACGACTATCTGGCGGCCGTGCTGAAGGCGAAGGACTACATCGCCGAGGGCGAACTGATGCAGATCCAGGTCGGCCAGCGCCTGACCAAGCCGTATCGCGACAACCCGCTCTCGCTGTATCGCGCGCTGCGTTCGCTGAACCCGTCGCCGTACATGTACTACTACAACTTCGGCGACTGCCACGTGGTGGGCGCGTCGCCGGAAATCCTGGTGCGCCAGGAACAGCGCGGCGAGGACCGGATCGTCACGATCCGCCCGCTGGCCGGCACCCGCCCGCGCGGCAACACGCCGGAGCGCGACGCCGCGCTCGCCACCGAGCTGCTCAACGATCCGAAGGAGATCGCCGAGCACGTCATGCTGATCGACCTGGCGCGCAACGACGTCGGCCGCATCGCGACCACCGGCTCGGTGGCCGTGACCGACAAGATGATCATCGAGAAGTATTCGCACGTGCAGCACATCGTCAGCTCGGTGGAAGGCACGCTGAAGCCCGGCATAACGAACTACGACGTGCTGCGCGCGACGTTCCCGGCCGGCACGCTGTCGGGTGCGCCGAAGGTGCGCGCGATGGAGCTGATCGACGAGCTGGAACCCGTCAAGCGCGGCCTGTACGGCGGCGCCGTCGGCTACCTGTCGTTCTCCGGCGAGATGGATCTCGCGATCGCGATCCGCACCGGCCTGATCCACAACGGCAACCTGTACGTGCAGGCCGCGGCCGGCGTGGTGGCCGACTCGGTGCCCGAGTCGGAATGGCAGGAAACGGAAAACAAGGCGCGCGCCGTGCTGCGCGCGGCGGAACAGGTGCAGGACGGTCTCGACAGCGACTTCTGAACGGAGGAGACTGACCATGCTGCTGATGATCGATAACTACGATTCGTTTACTTACAACCTGGTCCAGTACTTCGGCGAACTCGGCGAAGACGTCCAGACCCGCCGCAACGACGAGATCACGCTCGACGCGATCGCGACGCTCGATCCCGAGGCGATCTGCCTGTCGCCCGGCCCGAGCAACCCGCAGCACGCGGGCATCACGCTCGACGTGCTGCGCGAATTCGCGGGCAAAAAACCGATTCTCGGCGTGTGCCTCGGCCATCAAGCGATCGGCGAGGCGTTCGGCGGTCGCGTGATCCGCGCGAAAACCATCATGCACGGCAAGGTGAGCCGCATCGAAACCGACGGCCGCGGCGTGTTCGCCAATCTGCCGAAGCATTTCGACGTGACGCGCTATCACTCGCTGGCGATCGAGCGCGAATCGCTGCCCGACTGCCTCGAAATCTCGGCCTGGACGGACGACGGCGAAATCATGGGCGTGCGCCACAAGACGCTGCCGATAGAGGGCGTGCAGTTCCACCCCGAATCGATCCTGTCCGAGCACGGCCACGCCCTGCTCAAGAATTTCCTGAAGCAGGCGCGCGCGAACGCCGCCCAACCGGCATGAGTGGAGCTGGCATGACGATCACCCCGCAGGAAGCGCTGCAACGCACGATCGAGCACCGCGAAATCTTCCACGACGAGATGCTGCACCTGATGCGGATGATCATGCGCGGCGACATGTCGCCCGTGATGGCCGCCGCGATCATCACCGGCCTGCGCGTGAAGAAGGAAACGATCGGCGAGATCGCCGCGGCGGCCACGGTGATGCGCGAATTCGCGCGTCACGTGGAGGTGGCGGACAACTCGAACTTCGTCGATATCGTCGGTACCGGCGGCGACGGCTCGAATACCTTCAACATCTCGACCGCGACCATGTTCGTGTTGGCCGCGGCCGGCGCGAAGGTGGCCAAGCACGCCAACCGCAGCGTCTCGAGCAAGTCGGGCAGCGCGGACGTGCTCGACGCGCTCGGCGTGAACATCGATCTGGAACCCGAGCAGGTCGCCGCGTCGATCGAGGCGACCGGCATGGGCTTCATGTACGCGCCGAACCACCACCCGGCGATGCAGAATATCGCGCCGGTGCGCCGCGAGCTCGGCGTGCGCACGATCTTCAACATCCTCGGCCCGCTGACCAACCCGGTCGGCGCGCCGAACCAGTTGATGGGCGTGTTCCACCCCGATCTGGTCGGCATCCAGGTACGCGTGATGCAACGACTCGGCGCCGAGCACGTGCTGGTGGTCTACGGCAAGGACGGCATGGACGAAGTGTCGCTCGGCGCGGCCACGCTGGTCGGCGAGCTGCGCGACGGCAAGGTCACCGAATACGAGATCCATCCGGAGGATTTCGGCCTGCAGATGGTGTCGAACCGCTCGCTGAAGGTGGAAAACGCCGACGAATCGCGCGCGATGCTGCTCGAGGCGCTCGGCAACACGCCGGGCGTGGCCCGCGAGATCGTCACGCTGAACGCCGGCACGGCGCTCTATTCGGCGAACGTCCCGCCGTCGATCGCCGACGGCATCGCGCTGGCCCGCGAGGCAATCGCGAGCGGCGCGGCCCGCGCCAAGGTCGACGACCTGGTACTCTGCACGCAGCAATTCAAGCGCTGAACCGCGCGCTGCCCTCTTGTCCGCCTACCGGCCAGCCGGTCGGCCAACCTACCCGGACGGCCTCCCGTCAGACAGCCATGAGCGACATCCTCAACCGAATCATCGACGTCAAGCGCCAGGAAGTGGCGGTCGCCCCTGCGCAGCACGCCGCTCGACGCGCTGAAACTCGAAGCCGAGACGCGCGCCCTGCGCGATTTCGTCGGCGCGCTGCGCGCCAAGCATGCGACCGGCCAGCCGACCGTGATCGCCGAGGTCAAGAAGGCCAGCCCGTCGAAGGGCGTGATCCGCGAGCACTTCGTGCCGGCCGAGATCGCCGCTTCGTACGCACAGCACGGCGCGGCCTGCCTGTCGGTGCTGACCGACGAGCAGTTCTTCCAGGGCAGCGCGCGCTATCTCCAGCAGGCGCGGGCCGCCTGCGCGCTGCCGGTGCTGCGCAAGGATTTCATGATCGATCCGTACCAGATCCTCGAAGCGCGCGCGATGGGCGCCGACGCGATCCTGCTGATCGCCGCCGCGCTCGAGACGCCGCTGATGCAGGACCTCGAAGCCTATGCGCATTCGCTGGGCCTGGCGGTGCTGGTCGAAGTGCACAACCGCGAGGAACTGGTCGAAGCGCTGACGCTCAAGACGCCGCTGCTCGGCATCAACAACCGCAACCTGCGCACGTTCGAAACCACGCTCGATACCACGCTCGGGATGCTCGACATGATTCCGGCCGACCGCATCGTCGTGACCGAATCGGCGATCCTCTCGCGTGCCGACGTCGAGCGCATGCAGGCCGCCGACGTGCACGCGTTCTTGGTGGGCGAGGCGTTCATGCGCGCCGATCAGCCGGGCGAGGAACTGGCCCGGATGTTCTTCTGACGCACACGCCCATGGCCATCGAAACCGAAATCAAGCTCGCGCTGCCCGACGGCGCGGAAACGGTCGCGCGCCGCGCGCTCGACGCCTGCGCCGGCTCGGCGGGCCGCGAGATCCAGCTCGCCAACGTCTATTACGACACGCCCGATCTGGCCTTGGCGCGAGCCAAGAGCGCGATCCGCGTGCGGCTCGCGCCGCAGGGCTGGTTGCAGACCTTCAAGACCATCGGCTCGGCCGACAACGGCCTGCACACGCGCCACGAATGGGAACTGCCGGTCGCCGGCGACGCGCTCGACATCGACGCGCTGCTGGCGGCCTGCGACGTGCCGGCCGCCGCCGAAGCGCTGCGCGCGGCCGCGCCGTCGCTGGCCGCGCTGTTCCGCACCGATTTCGCGCGCACGATCTGGCGCGTGAGCCGCGGCGGCACGACCGTCGAGGCCGCGCTCGATCTGGGCGAGATCGTCGCCGAGGCTCAGGGCGAAAACGGCGTGGAGACGCGCCGCGCGCCGATCCGCGAGGTCGAGCTCGAACTGATCGACGGCGACGAAGCCGTATTGCATACGCTGGCCGAGGAACTCGTCGCGGTCGTGCCGGGCCTCGCGCCAGACAACCAGAGCAAGGCGCAGCGCGGCTATCGGCTGCGCGCCGCCTGAGGCCCGAGATCGCATGGCAACCCGTTCCTCCTCCCGCGCGGCGCCGACCGCTCAGGCATCGTTGTTCGACATGGGCGAGGCCGACGCCACGCCCGATACCGCAATCGCCGCCGAGCCGACCGCGGCACCGAACGCCGCGTCGATCGAGCCGCTCGCCGCGCAGTTCGATGCGCTGCCCGCCGCCTGGCGCGACGTGCTCGCGCCGTTCATCGCGAGCGGCGCGTACGCGCCGCTATGCCGCTTCGTCGACGCCGAACGCGCGGCCGGCAAGACCGTCTACCCGGCCGACGTGTTTCGCGCGCTGCGCCTGACCTCGCCCGACGAGGTCAGGGTCGTGATCCTCGGCCAGGATCCGTATCACGGCGACGACCGCGGCACGCCGCAAGCGCACGGCCTGGCCTTCTCGGTGCCGCCCGGCGTGCGCCCGCCGCCGTCGCTGCGCAACATCTTCAAGGAAATCGCCGCGAATTTCGGGCACGACATCCCGAAGCACGGCTGCCTCGATTCGTGGGCGCGCCAGGGCGTGCTGCTGCTCAACACCGTGCTGACGGTCGAGCAGGCCGCCGCCAGCCATGCCAAGCGCGGCTGGGAAGCCTGCACCGACACGCTGATCCGCGAACTGGCGCGCCGCCATCGCGGGCTCGTGTTCATGCTGTGGGGCGCGCACGCGCAGGCCAAGCGCGCGCTGTTCGATGCGGGCGCGCATTGCGTGCTCGAATCGCCGCATCCGTCGCCGCTGTCGGCGCATCGCGGCTTTCTCGGCAACCGCCATTTCGCGCTCGCGAACGCCTATCTCGGCGAGCACGGCAACCCGCCGATCGACTGGCGGCTGCCGGACGAAGCCGTCACGCTGGCCTGACGCGTCCGGCCCGGCCGGCACGCGCCAAAACGAAACAGCCCGACCGGCATGAGCCGATCGGGCTGTTTTCATTCGGGCAGCCGGCGCCGCTGGGGCGCCCGCCGCCGAAAACGGCGTCAGACCGCCGCGATCGCTTCGCGAGCCGAGGCCAGCGCAGCCGCTTCCGCGTCCGGTCCCATGTTCAGGCCTTCGGCGTGGATGAACGTCACGTCCGTCATGCCGAGGAAGCCGAGGAAGGTGGTCAGATACGGCGTTCGCGTATCGTTCGGCGTGCCGACGTACTTGCCGCCGCGTGCCGACACGACATAGACCTTCTTGCCCGTGACCAGGCCTTCCGGGCCGTTCGCTGTGTAGCGGAACGTCACGCCGGCGCGGGCGATCCAGTCGAAATAGGTCTTCAGTTGGGCGTTGTTGCATAAATCGAGCGAGATCCGTTGACGTTTACGCGCAACGGTCGCGGGGCCAGCCTCCTATCAAGTCAGATTCCAGAGTAACTGCCTAATTTTTGACAAGAAAATGCGCAAGGACATACAC
>WNEB01000060.1 GCA_009914575.1 Burkholderia gladioli | reverse complement strand
GGCGCGTCACATCGACTCGCAGGCGACCGAGGTCTCCGTTCGCGTCGGCGTCATCAACCGTATGGCGGACCTCGCTCGTCCGCAATCCGTTCGTATCGCCTGAAATTATGCCCGTCGATGCTATTGCATCCTCACACTCGATTTATGCAACAACGCCCGTCGACGCTGGAAATCCAGCCGATCGGGAGCGGCCCGACGATCGCGTTGAACGGATCGTGCGCGAGGCCGTGGCCCGAGGCCGGTTCGTAAAGTGGTAAGAATCGTCGGATGCGGACACGGAAGCTCCTGGCAAGGATGGCGGTGACTTCGGCGGCGGCCGGACGGCCGCCGTGCAGTGACCGCCACACTACCGGAATCGCCGCCGGCTTGCAGCGCCCGTGCGCGCGCCCTCAATCGCGGTACGACGGCGATTCCTCGTCAAGGATCTTCTTCATCTCCTCGAAATGCGCGATCGAGAAATCGCGAATCCCTTCCCAGTCGCGCGCCGTGCGCTCGGCCACCGCGTCCGACAGCACGTTGATCGGCTGGCCGGTCGCGTAGGCGTTCACGAGGATCTGGCAGGCGCGCTCGAGCGTGTACAGGTCGTCGAACGCCTCGCCGACCGTCTCGGCGGTGACGAGCACGCCGTGATTGCCCATCATCAGCCGCGACTTGCCGTCGAGCAGCGCGACGAGGCGCGCGCCTTCGTCGTCGGAATCGGCCATGCCCGAGAACGAGGTATCGAGCGCGACGCGCCGGAAATAGCGTGCGGTGTTCTGCTCGATCGGCAGGATGGTCGGATCGGCGAGCGTCGCGATCGCGGTGGCGTAGACCGGGTGCAGGTGCATCGCCACGCGCACCTGCGGCAGGCGCTGGTGCAACTGGCCGTGGATCGCCCAGGCGGTGGGATCGACGCTGCCGTCGGCCGCGCAGGACGGATCGTCGGCGTCGAGCAGCACCAGGTCGCTGGCCTTGATCCGCGAGAAATGCTGCCATTTGCGGTTCATCAGGAAGCGGCGGCCGTCGCCGGATACGGCGACGCTGAAATGATTGGCCACCGCCTCGTGCATGCCCAGGCGGGCAAAGCAGCGGAACGCGGCGGCGAGATCGATACGAAGCTGGGGTTCGGTCATGGCAGGGGGCTCGGTGAAATCGGAAGGATCGGGGGCATCGGCGCAGCCGGCGCCGCGAGGCTCACACGCCGTCGGCGACGGCGGGCACGACAGCGGAAGCCGAAGCGGAGGCCGTCTCACCGTCGGACCAGAACGCATTGCGATCGATGTAGTTCTGCAGGAACTGGCGCAGCCGCGGGTTCTCCTAGCGGCGAAACAGCTCGCGCGGATCGCCTTGCGCGGCGATGCGCCCCTGGTCGATGAACACGACGATATCGGCCATCTGCGCGGCGAAGCCCATTTCGTGCGTGACGACGGCCATCGTCATGCCGTCGCGCGCGAGCTGCTTCATCACCTGCAGCACCTCGCCCACCAGTTCGGGATCGAGCGCCGAGGTCGGTTCGTCGAACAGCATGATGGTCGGCTCCATCGCCAGCGCACGCGCGATCGCCACGCGCTGCTGCTGGCCGCCCGACATCTTCGCGGGCCGCGCGTAGGCGCGATGCGACAGCCCGACCATCTCGAGCATGGCGCCGGCGTGCCGCGCGGCCTCGTCGCGTGGCATCCGCCGCACGCGCAACAGCGCTTCCTGCACGTTGCCGAGCGCGCTCATGTGCGGCCACAGGTTGAACTGCTGGAACACCATCCCGACGTTGCGGCGCACGCGGTTGATCTCGGCCTGCGAGGCGCGCACGCGCGCGCCGCCGCGCTCGGCATAGCCGAGCAGCTCGCCCTCGATCCGCACCGCCGCGCCGTGGTCGTAGGTTTCGAGCCCGGCCAGGCAGCGCAGCAGCGTGCTCTTGCCGGAACCGGACGGCCCGACGATGCAGACCACCTCCGATTTCGCGATGCGCAGATCCACGCCGCGCAGCACGTCGGTGTGGCCGAAGCGCTTGTAAAGGCCGTCGACGGCGATCGGCGGCGCCGCCGCATAGGGGGCGGGAGGAATCGTCGGGTACGCGCATGCGTGGCTCCGGGGTCGGGCGAACAGTCAAACGAACCATCAGGCGAACATCCGGCCGATACGCCGCTCGGCGAGCGCACCGGCCCACGTCGCGAGTTCGACCAGCAACAGGTAGCAGATCGACAGCGCGAGCAGCGTCTCGACGAACGCGAAGCTCGCCGAACCGATGCCGGTCAGCACGAAGGTCAGTTCGGGCACGGTGACGCTCGACAGCACCGCCGTCTCCTTGCTCAGCACGATCGTCAGGTTGGTCAGCGCCGGCAGGATCAGCGCGAGCATCTGCGGCAACTGAATCCGCACGATCGCCTGCCAGCGCGTCAGGCCCAGGCAGGCCGCGGCTTCCAGGTGGCCGGGCGGGATCGCGGCGAAACCCGAGCGAAATGCCTCGGTGAAATACGCGCCCGCGTACAGCGACAGGCTCGCGATGCCGGTCGGCAACGGATCGAGCGTGAGCCCGAACGCCGGGCCGCCGTAGTACAGCAGGAACAGCTGCACGAGGAACGGCGTGCCGCGAAACAGTTCGATACCCACACGAATCGCGGCGCGCACGTCGCGCCCGCCGAGCTGCTGCGCGAGCGCGGCCGCGAAGCCGATCGCCAGCCCGATCGCGACGCTGGCGATCCAGGCGCCGAGCGTGATCGCGAGGCCGCCGCAGATCTGCGGCAGGTTGTGGGTGATGACGGCGGGATCGAACGTCGACATGCGCGGCCTCCGAAACGTTGCGCGGCGCTCAGCCGGCGCGCAGGCGCCGCTTGGCGCCGTGCGCGACCAGCGCGAGCGCGCCGCACAGGATGAAGTAGATCAGGCCGACAGCCGCATAGGCTTCCAGCGGCTGATACGTGCTGGCCGCGATGTTCTGCGCGGTGCGCGTGATCTCGGCCACGCCCACCACCGAGATCAGCGAGGAGGCCTTGATCAGCAGCACCATCTCGTTGGTCAGCGAGGGCAGCGTGCGACGCACGACCTGCGGCACCTGGATGCGCCAGAGGCGATCGGCGGTCGACATGCCGAGCATGTGCGCGGCCTCGATCTGCCCCGGCGGCAGGTTCGCGAAGCCGCCGCGCAGGATCTCGGCCACGTAGGACGCCGCGCACAGCGAGACGGCGCTGACCGCCGCCACGCCCGGCGACACGTTGATGCCGACTAACGGCAACAGATAGAACACCAGCAATAGTTGCACGAGCAACGGCACGCCCCGGAACACGCGCACGTAGACGGTGCCCGCGACGCGCAGCGCCCGCCACGGCGCGAGCCGCGCGCAGCAGACGGCGAGCCCGATGAAGAAGCCGAGCACGAGGCCGGCCGCGGAGACGCCGAGCGTCATCAGCGCCGCATGCATCAGCAGCGGCAGCCCCGCGACGAAGGTGGTCAGGCTGAACATGGCGGGCCGCGCGTCGCGCTCAGAAGTTCGGCGTCGGCATGGTCGACGGCAGGTCCACCGCCACGCCGAACCACTTCTTCTGCAGCGCCGCGAGCGTGCCGTTCTGGTTCAGCGTGACGAGCGCCGCGTTGAAGGCCGCGTTCAGCGGCGCGCTATCGGCATCCTTGCGCATGCAGTAGGCGAAATAGACCTTCGCGCCGAAGGCCGGCTGCACCACCGCGAACATCGCCGGGCGCTGCTTGTCGACATAGGCGACGTTGGTCAGCGAGTTCGCGACGGCCGCGAGCCGCCCGGCGGCGAGATCCGCATAGGCCTGGTTGTTGTCGACGTATTCGCGCACGGTCGGCGGCTTCGGCAGCGTGGCCACGTAGGCCTTCAACTGATCGAGCTGCGCGCTGCCCTTGCCGGCGCCCACCACCTTGGCGGCGATATCGGAGGACTGCTTGAGGCTGCCGTCGCTGGCGCGCTTGAGCAGCGCGTCGGTGCCGTCGGCGATCGGCAGCGTGAACGCGTAGCGACCCATGCGCGCCTTCGTCACCGTCAGCGGCCCCGCCACCATGTCGAACTTGCCGGCGTCGAGGCCGGGCAGCACGCTCTCCCACGGCAGATCGACGAAGCGCACCTTCACCGCCATCAGCTTGCCGACCTCGGCGAACAGATCCTTGTTGAAACCGGCCTGCTGGCCGTTCTCGAGAAAATCGAACGGCGCGAACTGCATCTCGGTGCCCGCCACCAGCTCGCCGTGCTGCTCCACGCGGGCCAGCAGATCGTCGGCATGCGCGACGACGGCGCCGGCGCTCAGCGTCAGCGCGAGCAACAGCGATTTCCAATGAATGAAACGAAACATGGGACGCTCTCCGAATGAAATGGATCAAGGCCGCGGCGCGGTGCGGCGGGATTCCCGGCACCGGCCCGTGTCGACCGCGAAATCAATTTAGGCTCTCTTGAAATTTGAGTGGGTGAAAAGGGCCGCCGGGGTACGAAAACCTACGTCGCAAAACGGTATCTTCCCACCCCTAGCCCCACCCCAAGGCGGGGAAGTCCTCGCCGCCGGACGGGCTCGGGGGCCAGGCGGCGCAAGGCTTTGCCTGGCCCGAGCCATCAAGCGTGCTCGTAGATTTCTCCGCATCAAGGGTTCGCTGCGCCGGGCTTCGCCCGCCCTTGACCCGGAAAAATCCACCCACTCGAAATTCAAGAGAGGCAGTTTTTTCATGTTGGGGTTTCGAACGGTTGCATGGGGCCGACCGCGGCGGGCCGGCCAGGTGGCTTACTGTTTCGAGAAGCGGATCACCGCGGTATTGACACCCGCATCGGACAGCCGCTGGCGCGCGGAGTTCATGTCGTCGAACTTGATGAACGGGCCGACCCGCACGCGATAGTATGTGACGCCACTGACATCGCGCTTGGAGACCTTCGACTCGAAGCCCTGGAAGCCGAGGCGCGCGCGCTGCTGCTCGGCGTCGGCTTCGGTCTTGTAGGCGCCCACTTGCAGGAAGTAGCCGCTGTTCGCGTCGGCCGGATTGGCGGCGGACGGCGTCGAACCGGCCTTCGGTGCGGGCTGCTGCGCGGTTTTCGGCGGCTGCGAGCCGGTGCTGCTGCCCGGGTTGGCGGTCGTGGCGGGCGCCTGCGGCTTCTTCGCGGGCGGCGCGACCGGGGTGTTGTCGGTCGGCTTCGGCGCGACGGCCACGCCGTTGCTGTCCGACGAGGACGAGCCGGTGTTGCTGCCCGGCACCTCGACGATCTGGGGCTCGGTCAGCAGCGGCGGCTGGGGCTGGTTCGCGGCCTGGCCCGGCGCGGTGTTCGGCGGAGCGGGCTGGGCGGCTTGCGGCGTGACCGGCTGGCCCGGCGTCTTGCCTTGCAGCGCGCGGTTCGGATCGAATTGCGGCTGGCTGGCGCTGTTGTCGGCCGGCGGTGCGACCTTCGAGACGAACGGCGACGGTGCGCGCGTGATGTACAGCGCCACCACCACGGCGATCGCGAGGCCGACGATCAGGCCCAGCACGATGCCAAGAAAGGTTCCCCCGGCTTGTTTCGACGGTTTCGACGTGCAGCGCGGTTTTGCCATTGCTTGAGTCACCTGCTAAAAGAAGTCGTGAAACGGGATGTCCGGCGAAGCCGCGCGAGCGCGACCGCCGTTGCCGGCCCGGTGCTTACATCTTGTTCGGCGACGACACGCCGAGCACCGCGAGGCCGTTCGCGAGCACCTGGCGCGTCGCGGCCAGCAGCGCGATGCGTGCGGTGCGCTGCGCTTCGTCGTCGACGATAACGCGCTCCGCATTGTAGAACGAGTGAAACTCGCCCGCGAGGTCGCGCAGGTAGAACGCGACCGCGTGCGGCGCCAGTTCGCCGACCGCGTGCGTCAGCATGTCCGGGTATTCGGCCAGCTTCTGCAGCAGCGCGGTGGCGGCCTTGCTGTCGAGCGGGGAGAGATCCGCGCCGGCGAGGATCGACTCGTCGGCGCCGTGACGCGATTTCCACTCGTTCAGCACCGAGCAGATACGCGCGTGCGCGTACTGCACGTAATAGACCGGATTCTCGTCGTTCTGCTTCAGCGCCAGGTCGATATCGAACACGAATTCCGTGTCAGCCTTGCGCGAGATCAGGAAGAAACGCACGGCGTCGCGGCCGCGCGTGATGGTGGCGTCGTCTAGCTGCTCGGGCGAGGTTTCCGAGCCCGGCGTCGCGCCGCCCGACCATTCGATCAGGTCGCGCACCGTCACGTAGCTGCCGGCGCGCTTCGAGATCTTCACTTCCTGGCCGTCGCGCATCACCGTGACCATCTTGTGCAGCACGTAGTCGGGATAGCCCTTCGGGATGCCGATGTGCAGGACCTGCAGGCCGGCGCGCACGCGCGCGATCGTGCCGTGGTGATCCGAGCCCTGGATGTTGATGACCTTGGTGAAGCCGCGCTGCCACTTGGTGACGTGGTACGCGACGTCGGGCACGAAGTACGTGTACGTGCCGTCCGTCTTGCGCATCACGCGATCCTTGTCGTCGCCTTCGTCGGTCGTGCGCAGCCACAGCGCGCCTTCCTGCTCGTAGGTCATGCCGGCGTCGACGAGTGCTTTCACCGTGCTCTCGACGCGGCCTTCCTGGTACAGCGACGATTCCAGGTAGTACTGGTCGAAGCGCACGCCGAACGCCTTCAGGTCGATGTCCTGCTCGCGGCGCAGGTAGGTGACCGCGAACTTGCGGATCGCCTCGATGTCCTCGATGTCACCCTTGCCGGTGACCGGTTCGCCGTCGCTGGCCGCGACGGTGGCGCCGGCCAGGTATTCGCGCGCGATGTCGGCGATGTATTCGCCGTTGTAGGCGGCTTCGGGCCAGTCGGCGTCGCCCGGCTTCAGGCCGCGCGCGCGGCACTGCGTGGACAGCGCCAGGTTGCCGATCTGCACGCCGGCGTCGTTGTAGTAGAACTCGCGGTGCACCGCGTAGCCCTGGCTGGCCAGCACGTTGGCCAGCACGTCGCCGAGCGCGGCCTGGCGGCCGTGGCCGACGTGCAGCGGGCCTGTGGGGTTGGCCGAGACGAATTCGAGCAGCACGCGCTTGCCCGCATCGCGCTCCGAGCGGCCGAAGGCTTCGCGTTCGGCGAACACCGCGCCGATCACGGCCTGCTTCGAGGCCGCGCTCAGGCGCAGGTTGATGAAGCCGGGGCCGGCGATTTCCGCGGCCTCGACCAGCCCGGCGGCGGCCGGATGCGCGCCGATGGCGGCGACGATCTTCTCGGCGAGCTGGCGCGTATTGGTGCCGAGCGGCTTGGCGAGCTGCATCGCGACGTTGCAGGCCGCGTCGCCGTGCGCGGCGGCCTTCGGGCGCTCGAGCGCGATGGCGGGCGCGACGAAGGCGGCGTCGGCGTCGCCCTTCAGGGCCTGGACGACCTGCTTCACGCAATCGGCGAGCAGGGTTTCGAGAATGTGTTTTTGAGCGGGCAGCATGCTGTCGAGAATGGTCGTTGTCGGCGGCTGCGGGCAGCCGGTCCGACGGCACGCCCGGCGGGCGCGCGTTTCGGGAATCCGCGAATTTTAGCCTCTCTTGAATTTCGAGTGGGTGGATTTTTCCGCATCAAGGGTTCGCTGCGCCGGGCTTCGCCCGCCCTTGACCCGGAAAAATCCACCCACTCGAAATTCAAGAGAGGTAGCTGAAAGGATATTGCGATCATGATTACGTTCAAGAGCAAGGCGGCACAGGATCTCGACGTGCTGAAGGACTTCGCGGTGCATGTACTCGGCATCGTCGGCAAGCCGCTGGGCGAGCGCGGTGTCATCACGCACGACGAGCTGGACGGCGCGATCGCGAAGCTCGAGGCGGTGACCGACCAGGCCCGCCGCGCCAGCGCCGAGCACGGCGGCCATTTCCACGAAGACGACGCCGATCAAGCCCACCACGAAGTCGCGCCGAGCGTGGCGCAACGCGTGGCGCCGTTCCTTGGCATGCTGCGCGCGGCGAAGGACCAGAACGCCGACGTGCATTGGGGATTCTGAGGCCGTTTCCGGGCCGGTGCTGCTGACGCAGCATGTTCGCCGGCCCCGACCGCCTCGGGCGGTGTCCCAAACGTAGTTGAAGGTTGAAGGCGGCGGTTCCCGTAGGAATCCGAGAGAATCGGGTTTCCAGGACCAACCTCCCGAATAGGAGAACCGCCGAAATGAAGCCTACCAAGAAACCGAACCGTCGTGCTGATGCTGAGTGTCGTGTTGTTGGTAAACAAGAGCACGAAGCGCTGCGCGCGGGCCTTGCCGAGCAAGCCCAGTTGCTGC
>WNEB01000006.1 GCA_009914575.1 Burkholderia gladioli | reverse complement strand
GCCTTCACGACCAAGCTTCAATTGCTCGTCGAACCGCTGCGCCAGACGTTGACCTACGACCAAGGCCGCGAGATGGCGCGACATGCCGAACTGACAGCCGCGACCAACGTTCGCGTCTACTTCTGCGACCCGCACAGCCCTTGGCAGCGCGGCACGTGTGAGAACACCAACGGCCTGCTGCGCCAGTACTTGCCCAAGGGCACGGATCTGTCCATCTACTCTCAAGACGACCTCGATGCGATTGCCGACTTACTCAACACTCGACCACGCGCCGGACTGAACTGGCACACCCCTTTGCAAATCCTGGCTCAGGTTCTGGCTAACCCCGCCGACCGAGTTCCAGCCCATTAACCAGCGGCGTGTTGCACTTCACTCTTGAAACCGCCCTTCAACTACGTTTGGGACACCGCCGCCTGGCGCAGCGCGACGCGAAAATCGTCGCACAGGTGGCACCAGCCGCGGCCGTAGAGGGTGAACGCCACGCGCCGGCGCTTATTTCTGACGCTGGCGCAGCGGGATGAACTGCGTGTTGTCGCCGCGCCGCACCAGCACCGCCACCATCTTCGACGGATCGAGCTTCGACGTCAGGTCGACGAACTGCTTCGCGCTCGTGATGTCGGTATCGCCGACGCGGATCACGATGTCGTCGCGCTTGAGGCCGGCGCGCGCCGCCGGGCCGTCGGTCGCATCGACGTGCACGCCGTTCGGCACCTTGGCCGCCTTCAGCTGATCGGCCGTCAGATCGCTGACCGTCAGGCCGAGCGCGTTGCTCTGGCGCGGCTTGACCGGCTGGCTCGGCCTGCCGTCGGCGTTGCGCGCGTTCTTCTCGGCCGGCACTTCGGCGATCATGATCGGCAGGTCGCGCGAGGCGCCCTTGCGCCAGATCGTGAGCGTTGCGTGGCTGCCCGGCTTGGTGTCGCCGACTATGCGCGGCAGGTCGGTGGCTTCCTCGACGTCGCGGCCGTTGAACTTGAGGATGATGTCGCCGGCCTGCACGCCGGCCTTGTCGGCCGGGCCGCCCGGCTCGACGCTGCTGACCAGCGCACCCTCCGCGCGCGGCAGGCCGAGCGAATAGGCGACATCCTTGGTGACCTCGCCGATCGCCACGGCGATGCGCCCGCGCGTGACCTTGCCCGACGCCTTCAACTGCTCGGTCACGTGCATCGCCTCGTCGATCGGAATCGCGAACGAAATGCCCATGAAGCCGCCCGTCCGGCTGTAGATCTGCGAATTGATGCCGATCACCTCGCCCTGCATGTTGATCAGCGGGCCTCCCGAATTGCCGGGGTTGACGGCCACGTCGGTCTGGATGAACGGCAGGTAATCGCCGGTATTGCGACCCTTCGCGCTGACGATGCCGACCGTGACCGTGTTGTCGAGCCCGAACGGCGAGCCGATCGCCACGACCCACTCGCCCACGCGCACCTTGTTCGAATCGCCGATCGCCACGCTCGGCAGATTGGTGGCGTTGATCTTTACGATCGCCACATCGGTGCGCTCGTCCACGCCGATCAGCTTGGCCTTGAACTCGCGCTTGTCGGTCAGCGTCACGTAGATCGTGTCGGCGTCGTCCACCACGTGCGCGTTGGTCATCACGTAGCCGTCGGGCGACAGGATGAAGCCCGAACCGACGCCGCGATTCTGCTCGGTGTCGGGCGCATCGGGCGCGCTCTTGGGCGCGCCGGGCGTTTGCGGCAGCGGAATGCCGAAGAAGCGACGGAAGAACTCCGACATGTCGCCGTCGTCCGGGCCTTGCTGGAACGCGCCTAGCGGATCGGCCGGCACGGTCGCCGTGGTGCGGATGTTGACCACGGCCGGGCCGGCCTTCTCGACCAGATCGGCGAAATCGGGCAGCGCGGCGCGGGCCGCGGGCGCCGAGGGCGGCGCCACGGGCACCGACGCGGCGACCGGCGCCGACGCGCCCGAGGTAGGCGAAGCGGTTTGCGCAGCCAGCGACGCGACGGGCAGGCACGCCGTCATCGCCGCCGCGACCGTCCAGGTACGCAGCGTGGTTTTGATCATGTCGGGAAACCGGGAGCTTACTTCGAAGGCTTGTATTCTATGGCAGCCGCGCACTGCTGCAACGTTGCCTGCGGCACTTCGCCAAGCAAGGTGATCCAGAAATCACCGCTGCGCTTGACGAGCACATGGGTGGCGCCGGTGCTGCCAGCCCCTTCCTTGCGCGTCGAGCCCTTCTCCACCGGCTCGATGAAGGCGGACACGGTGGCCAGGCCATCGGTAAACACGGCCTGATCGACCGCGATCGGCGCGGCCTTCGGATCGCGCGCGGCCATCGACCGGCGCACTTCGCGGATCTTGCGGAAGCCGGCCACGCTCGGCGCGATCTTCCAGCCCTGCGCCTCGATGTCGACCGGTGCGACCGGCGGTCGCACCACGGTGCAGTTGTCGAGGTTGCGGATGCCGTTGGCGATGATGGTTTTTTCGGTCGGGTTCGCGGCGCCGATCTGCAATTGCAAGAACGCTACCTGTTCGAGCACGTGATCGTCGGGGTCGAGCGTCTGCGTGCGCAGCAGCAGGCCCGTTTTGGCGTCGGTCCAGAGCTTGTAGGCGAAGCGGTTCGCGTCCTTCGGCACCAGCTGGACGACCTGGGCATCGATGCCGGCCACGCGATCCTGGCCGACCGGCTTGACGTCGTAGGCGGACAACACCTGCTCGCCGCTCGCGCCGAGCAGCGACGGGAACGCATCGCGGTTCTGGCGTCGCTCGACCACGCAAAGGTGGCGCTCGGGCACGAACGTGACGAGGTCGTCGTTATGACGCAGCAGCTTGCGCGGCTTGCCGTCGAGGCTCTCGATCTTCTCGTACTCGCCGCTCTTGGCGGCGACATGGGTGATCCGCGACGACTGCACGTAATTGCCGCGCTGGAACACGAACGTGCCGTCGTAGTTCTGGGATTGCGCGGCTTGCTGAATGCGATCTAGCCAGGCGACCGCGGCTTGCGGGCCGGCGACCGGATCGAGTGCGGGTTGCGCGATCGCGCGGTTGTGAACGGAAACCAGTGCGGCAGCGCACAACACGAGCGCAGGCAGCCGCGTCCAGCCGGAAGTGGCGCGATTCAACAGCAATGTCCGCATCGAGTTTATTGGCCTTGCGTCGTGACGGCGGTGCGAATGAGCGGCATCGAACCCGACACGACGGGCTGCTGCGCGAATTGCTGGTGCGCTTCGAGATATTGATCGAGGCTCGCGTCGCGGATGATGTTCAGATCCTGGCGGGCCGGCGCGGACACGCGCTGCAGATCCTGCGGCGCCACCGACGCCACCTGTACCTGCGAGACGCCCGTCTGACCGGCGCCCTGCATTTGGGGCACGACGATCCAGGTGAACATGGCGGCAGCAGCGGCCACGGCCAACCCCGGCACGAGACGGCGGCGCAGCGCGCTGCGAACCGGTGCGGCGGCCTCGACCGTCAGCGCGGCAGGCGCTATCAGGTGCGGCTCGACCGCGAACGCGGCGGAAAAACGGGCGGTGAAGGCGTGGCTGACGGCCGGCGCGATCGCCAGATCATCGGAGCGCAGCGCGTCGCCGATTGCGTGAAACTCAGCCCAGCCGCGACGTTCGGTATCGCCGAACGCGGCCAGGATCTGACCGAGCGGCAGACCGTCGGACGATTCGCCGTCAACCAGTGCGGACAGGCGCTCGCGCTGCGAGCTGCCTTGCGAATGCGATTGCGTAGAGACCGCCCCCATGATGCTCCCCATCTTCGATACCCCGTCGTGACACACAACTCTGTATAACTGGACCCCGTGCCGTTTCCGCACCCCGGGCAGGACTTACCAGCGCCTGCCTTCAGGTGTGTCGAGAAGCGGACGCAACTTGTTGGCGATCGCCTCGCGGGCCCGGAAGATTCGCGAACGGACGGTGCCGATCGGGCAATCCATCATTTCCGCGATTTCCTCGTAGCTCAGGCCCTCGATTTCCCGCAATGTGATGGCCTGACGCAACTCCTCGGGCAACAGGGCCATCGCAGCGTTCACCGTTTCGGCGATCTGCTTGCTCATCAACATCGACTCGGGCGTGTTGATATCCCTTAGTTGGTCCGCATCCGAGAAAGTTTCCGCTTCTTCTGCATCCGCTTCAGTGGACGTCGGCGCGCGGCGCCCCTGGGTCGCAAGGTAGTTCTTGGCCGTATTGACGGCAATTCGGTACAACCACGTATAGAAAGCGGATTCGCCGCGAAACTGCGGCAACGCGCGGTAAGCCTTGATGAACGCGTCCTGGGCCACATCCTCGACCTCGGCGGGATCCCGCACGAGACGCGAGATCAGCCGGATGATCTTGCGGTGGTATTTGGAGACCAGGAGTTCGAACGCCGCCTTGTCGCCTTTCTGAACGCGCTCGACCAGGACCTGATCGATTTCTTTTTCACTCACCTGACAAATCCGTTAACTAGGGATGCAACGCGGAACGCTATTGTAGCAACGCCCACCGGCGTGCCGCGAAAGCGGCCGTGGCCGACGCAAGCGCCGCTAATCGCGGTCGGCACCACGAACGGCACCGGACGCCCGTGCTCGCGTGCAATCTCGAGCACCAGCAGCCGGTCCGCCCAATGCGTGCAGCGAACCACGGCACCGTGCGCGAGGCGTCGCCCCGAACGATCGTACGCGGCCAACGCGCCGGTACCCGGTTCGAGCCGCAACGCGCACGGCACACGGCGCGCACTGGTTTTCCGCGCCAGCGAGGCGAGCAAGGCCGCACTCAGCAACCCGACGAACACCGCTTCCGCGCCTCCGACGAACGACGCTGCGCTCGCACCGGCAGCCGCCGCGCAAAGCGCGACGAAGGCTGCCAGCACGACGCGCAGCGTCGTCGATGCACGCAGCGCGACAGGCTGCGTGCCGGGGAGGTGCGGAAGGGAGGGACCCGTCAAGCGATCCCCCTTCAGGCGCGCTTGAAAACCAGCGTGCCGTTAGTCCCGCCAAAACCGAAGGAGTTCTTCAGCGCGACATCAATCTTCATGTCCCGCGCTTCGTTCGCGCAGTAATCGAGATCGCATTCCGGAGCCTGATCGAAGATGTTGATGGTCGGCGGCGACAGCTGGTTGTGCACGGCGAGCACCGTGAACACCGATTCGAGGCCGCCCGCGCCGCCCAGCAGGTGGCCCGTCATCGACTTCGTCGAGTTGACCACCATCTGCTTGGCGCGATCGCCGAACGCACGCTTGATGCCCGTCGTTTCGGCCAAATCGCCGAGTTGCGTCGACGTGCCGTGCGCGTTCAGGTAATCGACCTGATCGGTGTTGATGCCGGCGTTGCGCAGCGCGGCCAGCATGCAGCGGCGGGCGCCGTCGCCGTCTTCGAGCGGTGCGGTCATGTGATAGGCGTCGCCGCTCATGCCGTAGCCGCCGATTTCGGCGTAGATTTTCGCGCCGCGCGCCTTCGCGTGCTCGTACTCCTCGAGCACCATCACGCCCGCGCCTTCGCCGAGCACGAAGCCGTCGCGATCCTTGTCCCACGGACGGCTCGCCGTCGCCGGATCGTCGTTGCGCTGCGACAGAGCACGCGCCGCCGCGAACCCGCCGATGCCGAGCGGCGAGACGGTGGATTCCGCGCCACCGGCGATCATCACGTCGGCATCCCCGTATTCGATCAGGCGCGAAGCCTCGCCGATACAGTGCAGGCCGGTGGTACAGGCCGTCACGATGGCCAGATTCGGGCCCTTCAGGCCGAACTTGATCGACAGGTGGCCCGAGATCATGTTGATGATCGAGGCCGGCACGAAGAACGGCGAAATCCGGCGCGGGCCGCGATTCAGGAGTTCGGTTTGCGTGACTTCGATCATCGGCAGACCGCCGATTCCCGAACCGACGATCACGCCGATGCGCTCGGCATTTTCCTCGGTCACTTCCAGGCCGCAGTCCTTCATGGCCTGCATGCCCGCCGCGATGCCGTAATGGATGAAGGTATCCATGTGACGCGCTTCTTTCGCGGGCATGTAGTCTTCGACATTGAAGCCCTTCACCTCGCCCGCGAAGCGGGTCGAAAAGTTCGTGGCATCGAACTTGGTGATGTTGGCAATGCCGGACTTGCCGGCCACCAGATTGGCCCAACCGTCGGCAACATTATTGCCAACAGGCGAGATCAGCCCAAGGCCTGTAACGACAACTCGACGACGGCTCACGGTACCCTCTTTTCCATTGGATGACAAAACAGAAGCCACAGGGGCCGCAGGAACCAGCCCTGCGAGCCCTGTGGCTGTTAGCGCGGCCGGCAAGCGTGCCGGTCGCGAAATCTGGCGCCCATGCAGCGTTTCGAGAACGTTGCAAGTGGCGTTGCCTTGGTTAGGCCTTGACGTTTGCGCGAGCGTAGTCGATCGCTTGCTGAACCGTCGTGATCTTTTCGGCCTCTTCGTCCGGGATTTCCATGCCGAACTCGTCTTCGAGCGCCATCACCAGCTCGACGGTGTCGAGCGAGTCTGCGCCGAGGTCGTTCACGAACGAAGCTTCGTTCTTGATTTCGCCTTCGGCCACGCCCAGTTGCTCGGCGACGATCTTCTTGACACGTTGTTCGATGTTGTCCATTACCCCTCCGAGGGAAGTTTGAGATTTACAAGTGCGCGCATTTTATCAGGTTTGATGCCTCCAAAAATGCGCGCCGGCATTGCGGTTCGACAGGCGCCGAAAGCGCCTCCATCCGACGTACGGCGCGGATGGTAAACGAATTCCGTTACGACATGTACATGCCGCCGTTCACATGCAGCGTCGTGCCGGTGATATACCCGGCGAGCGGCGAGGCGAGGAACGCGACGGCGTGAGCGATATCGTCGGTGCTGCCGAGGCGCCCGAGCGGAATCTGGGTTTTCAGCGCGGCCTGCTGTTCTTCGGGCAGCGACTTGGTCATGTCGGTATCGATGAAGCCCGGCGCCACGCAATTGACGGTGATGCCGCGGCTGCCGATCTCGCGCGCCAGCGCACGCGTGAGGCCGGCGACGCCGGCCTTGGCGGCCGCGTAGTTGGCCTGCCCCGGATTGCCGAGCGAGCCCACCACCGACGTGATGTTGATGATGCGACCGCCACGGGCCTTCATCATCGGGCGCAGCACGCCGCGCGAGAGGCGGAACACCGATTTCAGGTTGGTGTCGATCACGGCGTCCCAGTCGTCGTCCTTCATGCGCATCGCCAGTTGATCCTGGGTGATGCCGGCATTGTTGACGAGGATGTCGAGACGACCGAATTCCTTGACGACGGAATCGATCAGCGCGTCGCTCGACGCGGCGTCGTTCACGTTCAGCACGGCGCCGCGGCCAGCCAGGCCGGCTTCGCCGAGCGCCGCGCCGATACCTTCGGCGCCCGCTTCGCTGGTGGCCGTGCCGATCACCGTCGCGCCCTGGCGCGCAAGTTCGAGCGCGATCGCCCGACCGATGCCGCGCGACGCGCCGGTGACGATCGCCACCTGTTTGTCGAGAGTCTTGTCCATGTTGTTCCGTGAATCGGATGAATCGGAATGCGTCAGGCGGCGACGAGCTTGAGCACGTCGTCGAGCGTGGCCGGATCGTACACGGCAGCCGCCGTCAGTTCGCCGTCGATGCGCTTGGTCAGGCCCATCAGCACCTTGCCCGGCCCGCATTCGATCAGGTGCGTGACGCCCGTGCCGGCAATGTGCCGCACGCATTCGCCCCAGCGCACCGGGCCTGCCGCCTGGCGCACCAGCGCGTCCTTGATGGCGGCCGGATCCGACACGACGGCGACGTCGATGTTGTTGACCACGGGGATCTGCGGCGCAACGATCGCGACGCCGGCCAGATACTCGCGCAATTGATCCGACGCCGGCTTCAGCAGCGACGAATGGAACGGCGCCGACACCGGCAACGGCAGCGCGCGCTTCGCGCCCTTCGCCTTGGCGACTTCGCAGGCCTTCTCGACCGCGGCCTTGCTGCCCGCGATCACGACCTGCGCGGGTGCGTTGAAATTGACGGCTTCGACCACGCCGGCCGCCGACGCTTCGGCGCACACCGCGCGCACCGTCTCGTCGTCGAGGCCGAAGATCGCGGCCATGCCGCCCTCGCCCACCGGCACGGCGCTCTGCATGGCCTGTGCACGGAAGCGCACCAGCGGCACCGCATCGCGGAACGCGAGCGCGCCCGAGGCGACCAGCGCCGTGTACTCGCCGAGGCTGTGGCCCGCGACAATCGACGGCGCCGGGCCTCCGGCCTGCTGCCAGGCGCGATAGCACGCGTAGGCAGCCGTCAGCATCACGGGCTGCGTGTTGGCGGTGAGGTTCAGTTCTTCGACCGGGCCTTCGGCGATCAGCTTGCCGAGATCCTGGTTCAGCGCATCGGACGCCTCCTGGACCGTTTCGCGCGCCACGGCGAGCTCGGCGAATGCATTGAGCATGCCGACCGCTTGCGAACCCTGTCCCGGGAAAACAAATGCAAATTTCATCTCGTCCTCGTTTGATTCGTTCGAACGGCGCGCCAACCTGGGCGCGCCCGATGAAGCTCGGCTCCGCTCAGAAGCGGAACACCGACGCGCCCCACGTGAAGCCGCCGCCGACGCCTTCCACCAGCACGGTCTGGCCGCGCTGGATGCGGTCGTCGCGCACCGCCGCGTCGAACGCGAGCGGGATCGATGCCGCAGACGTGTTGCCGTGCTCGCCGACGGTGACGACCATGCGCTCCTGCGGCAGGCCGAGCTTGCGGCAGGTGCTGGTCATGATACGGATATTCGCCTGGTGCGGAATCAGCCAATCGACCTGGTCGGGCGACAGATTCGCCTTCTCCAGCGCTTCGACGGCCACCTTCTCCAGCACGTTCACGGCCAGCTTGAACACCGCCTGCCCGTCCATGTGCAGGAGCGCGCTGCCGGCGATCACGCCGCCGTTCACGTTGCCCGGCGTGCAGAGGATGTGCGAGTAGCTGCCGTCGGCATGCAGCGCGCTGCCGAGGATGCCCGGATCTTCCGAGGCGGACAGCACGACGGCGCCCGCGCCGTCGCCGAACAGCACGCAGGTGGTGCGGTCCTTGAAATCGAGGATGCGCGAGAAGGTTTCGGCGCCGATCACCAGCGCGTTGCGATGCTGGCCGCTGCGGATGAAGCTGTCGGTCGTCGCCAGTGCATAAGCGAAGCCCGAGCACACGGCCTGCACGTCGAACGCGGCGCCGCCGTTGCGGATGCCGAGCTTGTTCTGCAACAGGCAGGCGGTGCTGGGGAAGACGAAATCGGGCGTGGAGGTGGCGACGATGATCAGATCGATCGACTGCGGATCGATGTCGGCCGCTTCGATCGCGCGCTGCGCGGCGATCAGGGCGAGATCGCTGGTCGTGACGTCGGGATCGGCGAAATGGCGCGAATGAATACCGGTACGCGCGACGATCCATTCATCGCTGGTTTCGATGCCGTCCTTCGCGAGGCGGTCGGCAAGCGCCTGATTCGTGACGCGATTGGGCGGCAGGTAGCTGCCCGTGCCGAGCACGCGGGAATAGAGAGTCGATTGGGCCATTTATGCTTTCGAGGACAAACCGGCAGAAGGTTCGGCCTGCTGGCCTGCAGACGGTGCTGCCTGACCGGCCCCGCCCGCGTCGTGACCGCTTTCGCCAAGCGGCATCGCGTTTTCCGCCATGGCCCGGGAAAGGCGCTCCAGCACGCCATTTTTGAACGCATCATACCCGCGTTTGATAGCCCACTCAAACGCGTAGGCGTCGGCGGAACCGTGGCTCTTGATCACCAGGCCGCGCAGGCCGAGCAGCGCCGCGCCGTTGTACTGGCGGTGATCGACGCGCTTCTTGAAACGCATCAGCACCGGCAGCGCGAGAATCGCCATCAGCTTGCTGGGCAGCGAACGGCTGAATTCTTCCTTGATGATGTTGGCGAGCATCTGCGCGAGGCCTTCCGACGTCTTCAGGGCCACGTTGCCGACGAAACCGTCGCAGACGATCACGTCGACCGTGCCCTTGTAGATGTCGTTGCCTTCCACGTTGCCGCGGAAATTGAGCGTGCTGGTACGCAGCAGCTCGCCCGCGCGCTTGATGGTGTCGTTGCCCTTGATCACCTCTTCGCCGATGTTGAGCAGGCCGATGCTCGGGCGCTCCTTGCCTTCGAGCGCCGCGACGAGCGCGTGCCCCATTTCGGCGAACTGGAGAAGGTGCTGGGGCTCGCAATCGACGTTCGCGCCGAGGTCGAGCATCATCGTGTAGCCGGACGGATTCGGCAGCGCCGAAGCGATGGCGGGCCGTTCGATGCCGGGCAGCGTCTTGAGCACGTAGCGCGACACGGCCATCAGCGCGCCGGTGTTGCCGGCCGAGATACAGGCCTGCGCGGCGCCGTCCTTGACGTGATTGAGCGCGACGCGCATCGAGGAATCTTTCTTCCTGCGCAGCGCGACTTCGACGGGATCGTCCATCGCCACCACTTCGGTCGCCGCGACGATCGACAGCGAAGGATCGTCGAGCGCCTTGAGCTTCTTCAGCTGGGAGCGGATGGCCGAGTCGATGCCTACCAGCATCAGGTGCGCATCGGGATGCGCACGGACAAACTTGACTGCCGCGGGAACGGTCACGGACGGGCCGTGGTCGCCTCCCATGCAATCGATCGTGAGCTTTACTGTCATGGAGTGCGACGAATTTCAGGCACAAAAAAGCGGCAGTTGAATGCCGCCTTCTTGTTGAGCCAGGAAAGTGTCAAGCGAACCGGACGTCACGCGTGTCCCTCTGCAATGATGCGGGCGGGCGTGACGCAAGGTGCTTAGTCGTTCTTCGTCTTGACGACTTTCTTGCCGCGATAGTAGCCGTTCGGGCTGATGTGGTGACGCAGATGCACTTCACCCGTCGACGGCTCGACTGCCAGCGGCGCTGCCGTCAGGAAATCGTGCGAACGATGCATGCCGCGCTTCGACGGCGTCTTCTTGTTTTGCTGAACTGCCATGGCTAACTCCTAAAAATTATTCGGATTCTAACACAGCCCGATCCGACGCCTACCCGGGCCATGCATGCCCGACGCCTTCCCGTGCTCCACCTACGTCAGTGTTTCTTGTCGCCGTCCCGCTTCAGCGCCTCGATCGCCTTGAAGGGATGGGTCCGCTCCTCGCCGGGCACGTCCCCGCCCTCCGGTTCTTCGTCGAAATCCTCGGTATCGGTGGCGGGACCGCTTACCCCCGAGACGAGACTTTCGTGAACCGACGGACAGATGTCGTGCTTCGGCACGAGCGGCAGCGAGAGCAACAGCTCTTCTTCGATCAAGTCGACCAGATCGAACTGGCGCGAACCCACGATCACATCGACTTCATCGTTCTCATCGAGCGGAATGGCTTCCGCTTCTTACTCGGTCGCGACGATCCGATACACCATGTCGACGTCGAAGTGCTGCTCGTACGGCGTCATGCAGCGCTGGCATCCGAGCCAGGCCGCGCCGTGCAGCGCCAGCCGCAGAAACGGCTGGGCGACGACTTCGGTGCCGTCTTCCTGCAACTCGCCTTCCGTCGAACCTTCCGCCTGCCACGTGAACGTGGTGTCGCGGTCTGGCGCCTCGGCCGGCACTTCGTTTAACATGCGCGGCAGTTGCGAGAGCCGCACCGCGCCTGCCGATTGCCGCCCGCTGCGGGCGAACTCGAACAGGTCGACGAGATGCGGATCGAGCGAAACCGCAGGTTTGCCAGAAGAGAAATTCATGTGCGCTCCTGCGTTGTTCGCTTGCTTGTGCGGGTATCGCCGAAACCGCGCCGACCGAAGGGCCAGGCTGCCCGCTGCTACTGCCGGGGCCACCGCCCGCTGCCTGAGCGTTTCGGCAATCGATCGGCGTCGCTGCCGATGAAAAGCGCAAAACTATATCCGTTTTATCTTTTCGAGTCAATTACTTAACCTTCCGCGCCGCGCAAGCCCGCGACGCCCCCCCGACGCCCCATCATGACCACGTTTTCCCGCCCGCCCAGGCTGATCCTGGCGTCCAGCTCGCGCTGCCGGCGCGAACTGCTCGAACGCCTGAGGATCCCGTTCGACGTCGTCACACCCGATCTCGACGAAACCCCGCAAGCCGGCGAAACGCCCGCCGATACGTCGCTGCGCCTCGCGGCCGCCAAGGCGCGCGCCGTCGCGGGCCAGATCGACGCGCCCGACGGCGCGATCGTGATCGGTTCCGACCAGGTCGCGACGTTCGACGGCCACCAGATCGGCAAGCCCGGCAATCACGCGCGCGCGCTCGAACAACTGCAGGCGATGCGCGGCCGCGAAGTCGAATTCCATAGCGCGCTATGTGTATTCGACAGCCGCGACGGCCGCGCGCAGATCGAGGACGTGATCACGCGCGTGCGCTTCCGCTCGCTGTCCGACGCCGAACTCGACGCCTACCTGCACGCCGAAACGCCCTACGACGTGGCCGGCAGCGCGAAATCGGAGGGGCTCGGCATCGCCCTGCTCGACGCGATCGATTTCGACGATCCCACCGCGCTGATCGGCCTGCCGCTGATCGCGCTCACGCGCATGCTGCGCGAAGCGGGCCTTCCCTTGTTCGGCGCGGAGGTGCAGGCATGAGCGCCGGTACGCTGTATCTGATCCCCAACACGCTCGGCGACGGCGACGCCGCGATGCTGGCCGTCGTGCTGCCTGCCGCCGTGCAGGCGCGCGCCGCCTCGCTCGGTTACTACATCGGCGAGAACGCCAAGACCACGCGCGTATTCCTGAAGAAGGTGGGCGTCGAGCGGCCGATCCAGGAAATCGAGATTCGCGAGCTGAACGTCAAGACGCCGACCGGCGAGATCGATCGCCTGCTCGCGCCGATCCTGGCCGGCGCGGACGCCGGGCTTGTCTC
This sequence comes from Burkholderia gladioli, assembly GCA_009914575.1. GTDB lineage: Bacteria > Pseudomonadota > Gammaproteobacteria > Burkholderiales > Burkholderiaceae > Burkholderia > Burkholderia gladioli_B. The sequence goes on along the minus strand of WNEB01000006.1, from coordinate 8,452 downwards.
GGAGGCGGGCTGCCCCGCCGTTGCCGATCCGGGCGCGCTGCTGGTGCGCCGCGCCCACGAGCGCGGCGTGAAAGTGGTGCCGCTGGTCGGCCCCAGCTCGATCCTGCTGGCGCTGATGGCGTCGGGCCTGAACGGCCAGACCTTCGCGTTCCACGGCTACCTGCCGGTCGACGCGGTCGCGCGCGCCAAGCGGCTGCGCGAGCTGGAACAGCAATCGCGCAAGGCCCGGGAAACGGAGATCTTCATCGAGACGCCGTACCGCAATCAGGCGATGCTGGAGACGCTGATCTCAACCTGCGCGCCATCCACGTTGATCTGCGTGGCGGTCGATCTGACGCTGGAGACGGAAACGATCGTCAGCCGCAGCGCGACCGACTGGAAGAAGAAGCCGGCGCCGAATCTGCAGAAACGGCCCGCGATCTTCCTGTTGCTGGCGAACTGACGCCGACGACCGGGCGCGCTGCCGCCGCCCGGCCACCTTTCTTCCGAACGATCATCGCAGCGTGATGCCGCCCGCCGACAGCGCCGATTTCACCGCCCCGCCCCCGATCGCCGCGCCGAACTTGCGCGCCACGCGGTTGCCGAGGCTTTCCTTGACCGTGTAATCGACAATGTCGGGCGCCTTCAGCACGTCGCGCGCGACGGTGTCGGTGGTGCCGAAGCCGTCGGCCAGGCCCAGTTCGACGCTCTTCGCGCCGGTCCAGAACAGCCCCGAGAACAGATCCGGCGAGTCGTGCAGACGCTTGCCGCGGCCATCCTTCACGGCCTTGATGAACTGCGCGTGGATTTCGTCGAGCATCTCCTGGGCGTGCGCGTCCATATTCGGCGTTTCCGGCGAGAACGGATCGAAAAAGCCCTTGTTCTCGCCCGAGGTGTGCAGGCGGCGCTGCACGCCGAGCTTGTCCATCAACCCCGTGAAACCGAAGCCGTCCATCAGCACGCCGATCGAGCCGACGATGCTGGCCTGATTGACGTAGATGCGATCGGCCGCCGCAGCGATGTAGTAGCCGCCCGACGCGCACATGTCGCTGACCACCACGTAGAGCGGCTTGGCCGGGTATTTCTGGCGCAGCCGGCGGATCTCGTCGTAGACGATGCCGGCCTGCACCGGGCTGCCGCCCGGGCTGTTGATGCGCAGCACGACGCCGACCGTGCCCGAATCGGAGAAGGCGTCGTCGAGCGCCGAATTGATGTCGTCCGCGTTCGCATTGGTGCCGGCCGCGATTTCGCCGTCGATCGTCACGAGCGCCGTGTGGCGGCTGCTCGACAGCTTGCCGTCGCTGGAAAAATCGAAGATCGCGCACACGAGCCCGATCGCCACCACGAGCCACAGAAAACGGAAGCCGATCCGCCAGCGGCGCGCGGTGCGCTGCTCGACGATCGCGGCCATCGCGATCCGTTCGAGCGCGGTGCGCTCCCAGGTAGGCTCGTGCGGCGGCTGGCGGCCGGCGTCACGCTCGGCGCCGGGTGCATCGGGAGGAGTCGTTTGGTCGGTCATGCGGGAAGCCAGTGAAGGTCGGGAAATGGGTCAGGAAGCCTGCGGCAGCAGTTCGGCGTCGGGCAGCCAGTAGACGGCGCGGCCTTCGGGCGCATCGCGCTCGTCCACCTCGACGGCGCGCAGGCGCTCGCCGCGGCACGGGCCGCCGACGCACTTGCCGGTGTCGGGCGTGTAGATCGCGCCGTGGGCGGCGCACATCAGATAGAGGCCGGACGATTCGAAGAACTGGCCCTCGTTCCAGTCCAGCTCCATCGGCACGTGCGCGCAACGGTTCAGGTAGCCGTAGGCGCGGCCGTCGTAGCGCACGAAGAACACCACGACCGCCTCGCCGCGCAGCGTGGCGGGCATCCGGATGCCCGCGCCGCCATCGACGAGCGCCTCCGACGCGCATACGAATACGGCGTCGCTCATGCGTGCTCGCGCAGCCAGCCGGCGAGCGCGCCGACATCGTCGGCGAGAAAGCGCGGCGACAGCGCTGCCAGCGATTCGGTCGGATGCGCGCCGTAGGACACGCCGATCCCGGCCGCGCCGGCGCTGGCCGCCATCTGCAGGTCGTGGGTGGTGTCGCCGATCATGACGGTGCGCGCCAGATCCTGCCCCAGTTCGCGGCTCAGCTCGTGCAGCATGGCCGGATTCGGCTTGGAGAAGGTTTCGTCGGCGCAGCGCGTGCCGTCGAAAAAGCGCGTGAGCTTGGTTTCGTCGAGCGCGCGGTTCAGGCCCACGCGCCCCTTGCCGGTGGCGACGGCCAGCAGGTAGCCGGTATCGCGCAGTTCTTCGAGCATCTCGCGAACGCCCGCGAACAGCTCGATGCGCTGATCCTTCACCAGATAGTGGAAACGGTACCGCTCGGCGAGCTTCGCGTAATGGGACGGGTCGAGCGTGGGCGCGGCGATCGCGAGCGCGTCGCGCAGGCCGAGGCCGATCACGTAGCGCGCGGCGTCGTCGGACGGCGCCGGCAGGCCGAGATCGCGGCAGGCCGCCTGGATGCTCAGCGCGATGTGCGCCGTCGAATCCATCAGCGTGCCGTCCCAGTCGAAGACGATCAGGTCAAATTGCTGTCGGGACATACGGTTCAGGCGCCGGAAGCGCGCAGTGCGTTGAGTTGGTCGAGGAAGCGCCGGCATTCGTCGGGGAGCGGCGCGTCGAACTGCAGCGTGTCGCCGGTCAGCGGATGCGCGAGCTTCAGGCGATAGGCGTGCAGGAACATCCGTTTCAGCGAAGGGCGCGCGTTCGCGCGCGCCAGCGCCTTGTTCAGGGCGAAATCGCCGTATTTCGCGTCGCCGGCGATCGGCAGCCCGAGGTGGGCCAAGTGTACGCGGATCTGGTGGGTCCGACCCGTTTTCAGCTCGGCTTCGAGAAACGCGTAGCCGGGCCAGCTGTCGATCAGATTGAACACGGTGTGCGACGGCGCGCCGTCGTCCTGCACGCGCACGCGGCGCTCGCCCTCGGGCGTCGAATACTTGAACAGCGGCGCCTTGACGGCGCGGCGGCCCCCCCAGTCGGGCGCCCACTCGCCGTGGCCGCAGGCGTAGTAGCGCTTGTCCATGCGATTGTCGCGGATCTGATCGTGCAGCCCGACCAGCGCCGAGCGCTTCTTGGCCAGCATCAGGATGCCCGAGGTTTCGCGGTCGAGCCGGTGCACCAGTTCGAGGAACTTGGCCGTGGGCCGCGCCGCGCGCATCTGCTCGATCACGCCGAACGACACCCCGCTGCCGCCGTGCACCGCGACTCCGGTCGGCTTGTTGATGACGACCATCGCGTCGTCCTCGAACAGGATGTCGAATTCGGCGGTCGGCACCGGCGCGGATTCCTGCGCGGCATCCGGGGCCGCGATCCGGATCGGCGGGATCCGGATCGGCGGGATCCGCACGACATCGCCAAGGGCGAGACGGCACTGCGCATCGATCCGGCCCTTGTTGACACGGACTTCGCCGCTGCGCAGGATGCGATAGATGTGACTTTTTGGCACGCCCTTGCAGACGCGCAACAGGAAGTTGTCGATGCGTTGACCGGCCGAATCTTCGCCGACCTCAACCAAGGAAACCTGACCGCTTGCGACCGATTTCTGGGATATTTTGCCTAACTCATTCATACTGAATATAATTTTGCCGAGCTTTCCGCTGCGGGCGGGCGGATCGACCGGTTTCGGGCGGATTGCGAAGGGCGCAAGCGCAAACCGCTATTTTACTTGCGCCAGGGGTCTGCTGCTCGCCCCTGCATAAAAGAGAAGCAGCAAAAGTTGCACGCACGGCACTTCATCCCGGCAAGGATCGCGCCGACAGGCGGATTCGGTCGGAAGCGTGCCGCGGTAACGGAATGTTGGACAAAAAGAATTTAATTGGCAGCGGCAGGCCGGCACGATTCAGGCCGGTCGCCCTGCCGGTTGCGATTATGACGGCGTGCGCCGCCCCAGGTTTCGCGAAGCGTGCGAAGCCGGCGACGTCAAACCAGGGTAGAACACCCCAGGCGGGAAAGTCGGGCTGGATTCGATACTCCCCGCTGCGGTCAGGCCGCAGCACATGCCGCCCAGCAGCGTCGCGCGCAACTTGCGCCGCGTGCTGCATGGCATTGCCCGGTTACAGGCTTAGCGCGCCGCATGGCGCGCGGAGTGAACATCCGTGCTTTGAAGCCGCATTCGCAGGTGCCCCTGGCTCCCGACCGGTCGTATCGGCCCGCGCCTGATCAGGCAATTCTCCCGCCATCGTTCCCGCTCCAGCGTGCTTGTGACAACACAACAAGGCGCGGCCTGTTATCGCCCGCGTTCCGCCTGACAAGCGAAACGCGCCGCCAGCAGCGCCGCCTGGAGTCGTTCAATGAAACGCATGCTGTTCAATGCGACGCAGCAGGAAGAACTGCGCGTCGCCATCGTCGATGGGCAGAAGCTCATCGACATCGACATCGAAACCGCCGGTCGCGAACAGCGCAAAGGCAATATCTACAAGGGCGTGATCACGCGCATCGAGCCTTCGCTCGAAGCGTGCTTCGTCAATTACGGCGAAGACCGCCACGGCTTCCTGCCGTTCAAGGAAGTTGCGCGCCAGTACTTCCGCGACGGCGTCGACATGCGCTCCGCGCGCATCCAGGACGCCCTGCGCGAAGGCCAGGAACTGATCGTTCAGGTCGAGAAGGAAGAACGCGGCAACAAGGGCACGGCCCTGACCACCTTCATCTCGCTGGCCGGTCGTTATCTCGTGCTGATGCCGAACAACCCGCGCGGCGGCGGCGTGTCGCGCCGCATCGAGGGCGACGAGCGTCAGGAACTGCGCGAAACCATGGCGCAGCTCGAAATCCCCGAGGGGATGAGCATGATCGCCCGCACCGCGGGCATCGGTCGCAGCGCCGAAGAACTGCAATGGGACCTGAACTACCTGCTGCAGCTCTGGCACGCCATCGAGGCAGCGTCGAAGAGCGGCCACAACGGCCAGCCGATGCTGATCTATCTCGAGTCGAGCCTCGTGATTCGCGCGATCCGGGACTATTTCCAGCCCGACATCGGCGAAATCCTGATCGACACCACCGAGATCCATGACCAGGCACGCGCCTTCATGGATATCGTGATGCCCGACAACGTCGGCAAGGTGAAGCGTTACCACGACGACGTTCCCCTGTTCTCCCGCTTCCAGATCGAACACCAGATCGAAACGGCGTATTCGCCCACGGTGCCGCTGCCCTCGGGCGGCGCGATCGTGATCGACCACACCGAAGCGCTGGTGGCGATCGACGTGAACTCGGCCCGCGCCACCAAGGGCGCCGACATCGAGGAAACGGCCACCCGCACCAACCTCGAAGCGGCCGACGAAGTGGCCCGCCAGCTGCGCCTGCGCGACCTCGGCGGCCTGATCGTGATCGATTTCATCGACATGGAATCGGCCAAGAGCCAGCGCGAAGTCGAGCAACGCCTGAAAGACGCGCTCAAGCACGACCGCGCACGCGTCCAGATGGGCAAGATCTCGCGCTTCGGCCTGATGGAGCTGTCACGCCAGCGCCTGCGTCCGGCGCTGTCGGAAGGCAGCCACGTGACCTGCCCGCGCTGCAACGGCACCGGCCACATCCGCGATACGGAATCCTCGGCGCTGCAAGTGCTGCGGATCATCCAGGAAGAGGCGATGAAGGAGAACACCGCGGCGATCCATTGCCAGGTGCCCGTCGAAGTCACGGCCTTCCTGCTGAACGAAAAGCGTCAGGAAATCAACAAGATCGAGTCGCGCTTCAAGGTCGGCATCGTGCTGATCCCGAACAAGCACCTCGATACGCCGCACTACAAGCTCGAACGCCTGCGTCACGACGACGCCCGCCTCGACGACCCGCGCGCCTCCTGGAAGATGGCCGAGGAAGCGGCTCGCGAACTGGAATCGGAAACCGGTTACAGCAAGCGCGCCGCCGACGCGAAGCCGAAGCAGGAAGCGGCCGTCAAGGGCATCACGCCGGCCAGCCCGGCGCCGAGCGCAGCACCGCAACGCGAAGCCGCACCGGCGCCGGTTGCCGCCCCGGCTCCGGTCGCGGTGGCCGCACCGGTCGCCGGCGGTTTCTTCGGCTGGCTCAAGAGCCTGTTCGGCGCGGCGCCGGCGGCGCCCGCTCCGGCTCCGGAACCGGTCAAGGAAGCGGCACCGGCCCGTCCGGCCCGCGAACGCGGCGAGAAATCCGAGCGCGGTGAGCGCGGCGGCGATCGCAACCGCAACGGCAACCGCCGCGACAAGCAAGCCGGTGCGCGCGACGCCCAGCCGACCGTGACCGGCGACCGTCAGCCGCAGCAACGGCGCGGCGAGCGCGAAGGCCGGGAAGCCCGCGAACCGCGCGAGGCCCGCGAGCCGCGCGAAAACCGTGAACCGCGCGAACGCGGCGAGCGCGGTGAACGCCGCAAGGCCGTGCCGCACGCCGCCACGCTCGAAACCGTCAATCGTGGCGAAGCCCACGCCGAAGCGGACGAGAACGCGGCGCAAGCAGCAGATGCAACGGGTGCGGACTTCGGCGCCGACGCCGAAGCCGGCGCACGCGACGGTGAAGAACGCCGCCGCCGCCGTGGCCGCCGTGGTGGCCGTCGCGATCGCGAAGAAGGCGCAGCAGGCGCGAAGGGCGGTGTGGAAGGTTCGGACGGTTCGGAAGGCACGGAACAGGTCGAAGCCGGTCATGCCGAACATGCACCGGTGGCCGCCGCCGTCGCAACCGTGACCGCCGCAACCGCCGCCGTGGCAGCCGAAACCGTCGCAGCGCACGCCGAAGCCGCACCGGCTCCGGTCGACGCCGTTGCACCGGTCGCCGAGCCGGAAGCATCGGCACCGGCAATTTCGCCTGCCGCCGCGCTGGAAGCCGTCGCACCGGCGCCGATCGTCGAAGCCGAACCGGCACCGGTGGAAGCCGCGCCGGTCGTCGAACCCGTGCAGGCTGAACCGGCTCCGACTCCGGCTCCGACCGCGGAAGCGGTAGCGCCGGTCGCAGAGACCAGCGCGGCACCGGCTCCGGTCGAGGCTCCGGCCGCAGAAGTGGCACCGGTCGTCGAAGCTGCGCCGGCACCGGTCGCCGAAGCACCGGTCGCCGTCGAACCGGTCGCAGCGCCCGTCGCACTGGTGGAAGTCGCTCCGGTCGCCGTGGCTGAACCGGCTCCGGCCCCTGTCGTCGAAACCGCGCCGCAAGCGCCCGCCGTCGAGACGCCGCAACCGACCGCAGCCGCCGCACCGGCAGCAGCGCCCGGCATCGAAGCCGCGCTGGACGCCGCCGGCCTGACCTGGGTGAACAACACGGATGCCGACAAGTTCCGTGCCGCGCAGGAAGCCGCGTCGCGCGTCGCCGCACCGGTTCGCGTCCCGCGCGAACGCAAGGCGCTGCCGCCGGTCGATTCGACGCCGATGCAGCAGATCGAAACCCACGACCAGCAATAAGCCGCAGCGGGTTCCCCCCCCAAAACCCGCCCTCGGGAGGGCGGGTTTTGGGGGGGGGCTTGCCGCATCGGACTGTGCTCTTTTTCTACGGGTTTGCGTGCGCCGGCCCGAACGGCGCATTGCCGCTAAAATAGACGCCTGACCGTTTCCCGAATCCGCACCCGATTCATCCGCCATGTCCCGACGCATCATCCCGCTCATCGACGCCAGCAGCATTCCGGATCTGTCCGGCGCCCTGCTCGCGCCGAACGGCACGCTGCGCGACACGCTCGCGCGACCGCTGCGGGATTTGCGCATCTCGGTCACCGATCGCTGCAACTTCCGCTGCGTCTACTGCATGCCGCGCGATGTGTTCGACAAGGATTACCCGTTCCTGCCGCACAGCGCGCTGCTCTCGCTCGGGGAACTGGAGCGCACCGCGCGCCTGTTCGTGGCGCACGGCGTGGAGAAGATCCGCATCACGGGCGGCGAGCCGCTGCTGCGCAAGAACCTCGAATTCCTGATCGAACTGCTCGCACGGATGGAAACGGTCGACGGCCGCCCGCTCGACCTGACGCTGACGACCAACAGCTCGCTGCTCGCGCGCAAGGCACGCAGCCTGCGCGAGGCCGGCCTGTCACGCGTCACGGTCAGCCTCGGTGCGCTCGACGACACGCTGTTCCGCCGCATGAACGACGCCGATTTCGCGAGCGCCGACGTACTGGAAGGCATTTTCGCCGCGCAGGCGGCCGGGCTGGAACCGGTCAAGGTCAACATGGTGGTCAAGCGCGGCACCAACGGCGCCGAGATCCTGCCGATGGCGCGCCGCTTCCGTCATACCGGCGTGGTGCTGCGTTTCATCGAATGCCTCTCTTGAATTTCGAGTGGGTGGATTTTCCAGGTCAAGGGCGGGCGAAGCCCGGCGCAGCGAACCCTTGATGCGGCGTTGTTGCATAAATTGAGTGTGAGGATGCAATAGCATCGACGGGCATAATTTCAGGCGATACGAACGGATTGCGGACGAGCGAGGTCCGCCATACGGTTGATGACGCCGACGCGAACGGAGACCTCGGTCGCCTGCGAGTCGATGTGACGCGCC
>WNEB01000059.1 GCA_009914575.1 Burkholderia gladioli | reverse complement strand
GCAGCATCTGCGTACGACGAACCCGATCGAGTCGACGTTCGCGACGGTGCGTCATCGGACGAAGCGTACGCGCAACTGCGTGTCGCGCGCGACGTTTCTCGGGCTGGCGTTCAAGCTGATCGAATCGGCCGAAGAGTCGTGGCGCAAGATCCGCGCGCCCGAGAAGCTGACCGAGCTGCTGGCGGGCATGCCGTTCAAATATGGGGTACCGGTGACCGACAGAACACCGGCTCAGCAATCGCTCGCCGCCTGATCATGCCGACACCCTGTACACCAGATTTGACTTTAGCTCTACGGACGGTTGCCGGGTGCGCTCGATCATGTCGAGCACGCGGGCGATGTCGGGATTCAGCGGCATGAGGGCGGCGGGAAGGATGGCGGCGCGAGAAACGTCGTGATGGATGAACGGTGCCGCGGCACGTGCCGCGGCACCCGGATCAGATCAGCGCGACAAGCTGCTTGCCGAAGTTGTGCCCCTTCAGCATGCCGAGAAACGCCTCGGGCGCACGCTCGATCCCCTGCGCGATCGTCTCGCGGTAATGCAGTTCGCCGTTCGCGACCAGCGCCTCGAGTTCGGCCAGCGCCTGCGGCCACGCATCGAGCTGCTCGGTGACGATGAAGCCCTGCACGCGCAAGCGCGCGCGCAGGATCGCGCTGGCCTGCACGATCGGCGCGGGCTGGCCGTCGTAGCCGGCGATCAGGCCGCACACGGCGATCCGACCGAACGCGTTCATCTGCGCGAGCGTCGATCGAGGCCCGGGCCGCCGACGTTCTCGAAGCAGCCGTCGATGCCGTCCGGCGCGGTCGCGGCCAGGTCCTCGGCGATGCGCCCGGCCTTGTAGTCGACGCAGGCGTCGAAACCGAGCGTCTCCACCACGAAGCGGCACTTGGTTTCGCCGCCGGCAATGCCGATCACGCGGCAGCCGGCGCACTTGGCCAGTTGCCCGACCACGCTGCCCACCGCCCCGCTCGCCGCGCTCACCACCACCGTCTCGCCGCGCTTCGGCTCGACGATGCGGTTCAATCCGTACCAGGCCGTCACGCCCGGCATGCCGACCACGCTGAGACAGGCCGACAGCGGCACGCGGCTCGCGCCGAGCTTGCGCAGCCCCGCGCCGTTCGAGGTGCCGTGCGTCTGCCAGCCGAACATGCCGGTCACGCGATCGCCCACGGCGAAGCCCGCATGACGCGATTCGATCACCTCGCCGGTCGTCTCGCCGATCATCACGGCGTCGAGCGGCTGCGGCGCCGCATACGATTTCGCCGTGCTCATCCGTCCGCGCATGTACGGGTCGAGCGACAGGAAGTGGTTGCGCACGCGCAGTTCGCCGTCGTTGAGCGGCGTTTCCACCAGCCTGAAGTTGTCGAGACGGGCCGCGCCGTCGGGGCGGGATACGAGCAACACCTGCCGGTTGATGGCCTCTCTTGAATTTCGAGTGGGTGGATTTTTCCGGGTCAAGGGCGGGCGAAGCCCGGCGCAGCGAACCCTTGATGCGGAGAAATCTACGAGCACGCTTGAGGGCGGGGGCCAGGCAAAGCCTTGCGCCGCCTGGCCCCCGAGCCCGTCCGGCGGCGAGGACTTCCCCGCCTTGGGGCGGGGCTAGGGGTGGGAAGATACCATTTTGCGACGTAGGTTTTCGTACCCCGGCGGCCCTTTTCACCAACTCAAATTTCAAGAGAGCCCTTCTTCACTTCCTCGTGAACCGGGTGGACGGCATAGGCGTCGAGCGCGGCCTTGTCGGCGAATTCGGAGACGAGCACCACGTCGTAGGTGGCTTCGAGGCCTTCGGTGGCGAGGCCGACGTCCAGGTAAAGCAGCCCCGGCACGATCCCACGGCAGGCTTGGAGCTTCTGCTTGAGCGTGGCGCTGTTCTCGGCGCGCGTGGCGCCGTTTGCCGATTCCTTCAGTTTCCACATCACGATGTGACGAATCATGGTGCCTTCTTGCTTGACGAGTCGAGGGTAAGCCGAGGCCGGCGTGCGCCGGCCTGCCAGACCCGAAGCCTACCAAACTTGCGGGCGGCGCGAGCGACCGTCATGCCGCCCGGAAAGCCATTCGCAAGGATCGCGCCGCCTCAGGTGATCTCGAACAGCCCGGCCGCGCCCTGCCCGCCGCCGATGCACATCGTCCCACCACGTATTTCGCGCCGCGCCGCTTGCCTTCGATCAGCGCATGGCCGGTCAGCCGCGCGCCCGACACGCCGTACGGATGGCCAACCGCGATCGCGCCGCCGTTCACGTTGAGCCGGTCGGCCGGAATGCCGAGCGTGTCCTGGCAATACAGCACCTGCACCGCGAACGCCTCGTTCAGCTCCCACAGATCGATGTCGGCAACCTTCAGGCCCGCCTTCTTGAGCAGCTTCGGCACCGCGTAGACGGGGCCGATACCCATTTCGTCGGGCTCGCAGCCGGCCACGGCGAAGCCGCGGAAGATGCCGAGCGGCGTCAGCCCCTCGCGCTCGGCCAGCTTCGCGTCCATCACCACGCAGGCCGACGCGCCGTCCGAGAACTGGCTCGCGTTGCCGGCCGTGATCACGCCGCCGGGCACGGTCGGGCGGATCTTCGCGACGCCGTCGAGCGTGGTGTCGGCGCGGATGCCCTCGTCGACCGACAGCGTGACCTCGCGCGTGAACAGCCGGCCCGTGGCCTTGTCGGCGACGCCCGCCAGCACCGTGATCGGCACGATCTCGGCATCGAAGCGCCCGGCCTCGCGCGCGACCGCCGCGCGCAGCTGCGACTGCACGCCTTATTCGTCCTGCCGCGACTTGGGGATGCCGTAACGCTTGGCGACGTTCTCGGCCGTCTGCAGCATGTTCCAGTAGATCTCGGGCTTGTGCTCGCGCAGCCAGCCTTCCTGCAGCATGTGGTGGTTCATCTCGTTCTGCGCGCACGAGATCGATTCCACGCCGCCCGCCACGAACACCTCGCCTTCGCCCGCGATCACGCGTTGCGCGGCGAACGCGATGGTCTGCAATCCGGACGAACAGAAGCGGTTGACGGTCATGCCCGGCACCGACACCGGCAGGCCCGCGCGCAACGCGATCTGGCGCGCGATGTTGGCGCCGGTCGCGCCTTCGGGGTTCGAGCAGCCCATCAGCACGTCGTCGACGCGCGCGGGATCGAGCTTCGCGCGCTCGACGGCAGCGGGCACCACATGGCCGCCGAGCGTCGCGCCGTGCGTCATGTTGAGCGCGCCGCGCCACGATTTCGCCAGCGCGGTGCGGGCGGTGTATACGATTACGGCTTAGGTCATGCCTGTCTCCGGGTAGGAATGCCTTGCAGCGCCATGACGCTGCGTTGAATTTGCGTCGAGCGGCAGGTCGGCGCTCAGACGCGCACCGCCTCCGATTGCACGCGCGCCACGCCCGCGGCCGCGAGTTCGCGCCACGCGCGTTCGAGCGAGCCGTTCAGGTCGATGGCGCGGCAGGCGTCCTCGATCACGGCGGCCTCGAAACCGGTCGCGCGCGCATCGAGCGCCGACCACGCGACGCAGTAATCGGTCGCGAGGCCGCAGCACCACACGCGCTTCGCGCCGAGCGCCCGCAGGTAACCGGCCAGCCCGGTCGGCGTGGTGCGATCGGCTTCGACGAACGCCGAATAGCTGTCGACGGTCGCATCGAGCCCCTTGCGGATCACGAGCCGCGCCTGCGGAATGTCGAGATCGCGATGCAGCGCCGCGCCCGGCGTGTCCTGCACGCAGTGCACGGGTCACAGCACCTGCTCGCCGTATGGCAGCGCGAGCGTCGAGAACGGCTCGCGCCCGGGGTGATTGGCCGCGAACGACACATGCGCGCGCGGGCGCCAATCCTGCGTGATCACCACCTGATCGAAGCGCCCGGCGAGCCGGTTGACGACCGGCACCACCGCATCGCCGTCGGCCACGGCCAGCGCGCCGCCGGGCATGAAATCGTTCTGCACGTCGATCACGAGCAGCGCGTCGTCGGTCCGCATCATCGCCGTGCTCCTCAACCGTTGAAGCCCTTGCCGCTCGCGGCCAGCGCCGTGATCGACGCTGCCGGACGCCACGCATCGCCGTTCGCGCCGGCCGCATACCGGCGCATCGCGCGCTCGACGTTGTAGAGGCCGACCGTGTCGGCGTACAGCATCGGGCCGCCGCGCCAGAGCGGGAAGCCGTAGCCCGTCAGATAGACCATGTCGATGTCGGACGCCTTCGAGGCGATGCCTTCCTCGAGAATCTTCGCGCCTTCGTTGACGAGCGCGTACACGAGCCGCTCGACGATCTCCTCGTCGGCGATCGCGCGGCGATCGACGCCGGCTTCCTTCGAATAGGCCAGCACGAGTTCGTCGACGCGTTTCGACGGCTTCGCGCGCCGTTCGCCCGGTTGATAGTCGTACCAGCCCGCGCCGGTTTTCTGGCCGAAGCGGCCCTGCTCGCAAAGGCGGTCGGCGATCTTCGAATAATGCAGATCGGGCTGCTCGACATAGCGGCGCTTGCGGATCGCCCAGCCGATGTCGTTGCCGGCCAGATCGCTCATGCGGAACGGCCCCATCGCGAAGCCGAACGCCTCGATCGCGCGATCGACCTGCGCGGGCAACGCGCCCTCCTCCAGCATGAACAGCGCCTGGCGGATGTACTGCTCGATCATGCGGTTGCCGATGAAGCCGTCGCACACGCCCGACACCACGGCCGTCTTGCGGATCTTCTTGGCGACCTGCATGACGGTGGCCAGCACGTCCTTGGCCGTCTGCGCGCCGCGCACCACTTCGAGCAGCTTCATGACGTTGGCCGGGCTGAAGAAGTGCAGGCCGACCACGTCCTGCGGACGCTGCGTGAACGCGGCGATCTTGTTCACGTCGAGCGTCGAGGTGTTCGAAGCGAGGATCGCGCCGGGTTTGGCCACGGAGTCGAGCTGACGGAACACCTGTTCCTTGACGCCGAGTTCCTCGAACACGGCCTCGACGATCAGGTCGGCGTCCTTCAGGTCGGCATAGGCGAGCGTGGGCGCGATCAGCGCCATGCGCGCTTCGAGCTTGGCCTCGCTGAGCTTGCCTTTCTTGACCTGCGCCTCGTAGTTCTTGCGGATCGTCGCGAGCCCGCGATCGAGCGCGTCCTGCTTCGTTTCGAGCAGCGTGACAGGCAGCCCCGCGTTCACGAAATTCATGGCGATGCCGCCGCCCATCGTGCCCGCGCCGATCACGCCGACGCGGCGGATCTCGCGCACGGGCGTGTCGGCCGGCACGTCGTGGATCTTGCTCGCGGCGCGCTCGCCGAAGAACGCATGGCGCAGCGCGCGGCTTTCGGGCGTCTGCACCAGCGCGACAAAGCCCTCGCGCTCGTCGATCAGGCCTTGATCGAAGCCGTGCAGCACGCCCGATTCGATCGCGTCGATGCACTTGTGCGGCGCCGGGTAGTTCGGTGCGGCGGCCTTCGCGCTGTTGCGCGCGAACTGGATGAAGCCGGCCGCGTTCGGGTGTTCGATCTTGCGGTCGCGCACGCGCGGATGCGGGCCGGACCGCGCGCCGACGCGCTGCGCGAACGCCACCGCTGCGTCGAGCAGATCGCCCTCGGCCAGTTCGTCGAACAGGCCGCTTTGCGCCAGTTGCTCGGACGGCACCGGCGCGCCCGACACGATCATGTTCAGCGCGGTTTCCAGCCCCACCGCGCGCGGCAGCCGCTGCGTGCCGCCCGCGCCGGGCAGCAGGCCGATCTTGACCTCGGGCAACGCCACCTGGGTGCCGGGCGCGGCGATCCGGTAATGCGCGCCGAGCACCAGCTCCAGCCCGCCGCCCATCACCACGCTGTGCACGGCGGCCACCACCGGCTTGGCGCTGGCCTCGACGGCCGCGATGGTGGTGTGCAAGTTCGGTTCCTGGAGCGCCTTCGGCGTGTTGAATTCGGTGATGTCGGCGCCGCCCGAGAACGCGCGCCCCGCGCCCGTTAGCACGATCGCCTTGACGGTCGGGTCGGCCAGCGCGCGGTCGAGGCCCGCCATCAGGCCGGCGCGCGTCGTGTAGCCGAGCCCGTTGACGGGCGGATTGTTGAGCGTAAGGACGGCGACGCCGTCGCGAGTCGTGTAATCCACTGCCATCTGCCTGCCTCCATGCGGTTACGCGGGCCGTTGCGGCGGCGCGTCGTCAGCGTTGACGGTCATTGTGCGCGAGCGGCGGCACCGCCGCTCGCGAGCAAACCGGAGCAGCATACCCAGAAAAGCACGATCGTTCAATTGAGAGATTAGCCGAGGGGCGCGACCCGGAATTCGGGTGCGAACGCGGGCGGCGGGCCGCGGACGGGCCAGCCGGCGGGCCGCCCGCCGCGCCGCTCAGTGCGGCGCCGACCGCACCGGCAGCGGCTCCATCGGGCAATCGAGCGCGTCGACGCCGGGCAGCACATGCTCGCGGAACATCTCGCGCAGCTTCAGCTTCTGCAGCTTGGCGGTGGCCGTGTGCGGCAGCGCGTCGACGAACGCCACGTCGTCGGGCACCCACCATTTCGCGACCTTGCTGTCGTAGAAGCGGATCAGTTCCTCGCGCGTGACCGTCATGCCGGCGCGCGGCACCACCAGCAGCGACCGCTCGGTCCACTTCGGATGCGCGCAGGCGATGCAGGCCGCCTCCGCCACGGCCGGGTGCGCCACCGCCACGTTCTCCAGGTCGATCGAGCTGATCCATTCGCCGCCCGACTTGATGACGTCCTTGCTGCGATCCGTGATGTGGAGGAAGCCGTCGGGATCGATGGTCGCCACGTCGCCGGTCAGGAACCAGCCGTTGACCAGCGGCGAGGGCGCGCCGTCGGCGCCGAAATACTGCTCGATCCCCCACGGCCCGCGCACCTGCAACTCGCCGAACGCCACGCCGTCCACGGCAGCGGTCGGCCGTCGTCGCCGACGATTCGCATGTCCACGCCGTAGATCACGCGCCCCTGCTTTTCGAGCGAATGGCGGCGCGCGGCCTCGTCGCGCTGCGATTGCGCCCAGGTCAGCCGCGCCAGCGTGCCGAGCGGCGACATCTCCGTCATGCCCCAGGCGTGGATCACCTGCACGCCGTAATCGTCCTCGAACGCGCGCAGTATGGCGGGCGGGCAGGCCGAGCCGCCGATCACGGTGCGCGCCATGGTCGTGAAACGCGCGCCCGTCTCGCGCAAGTGGTTCAGCAGCCCGAGCCAGACCGTCGGCACGCCGGCCGAGCACGTCACGCGCTCGCTTTCCATCAGTTCGTGGAGCGATTTGCCGTCGAGATCCTTGCCCGGCAGCACCAGCTTCGCGCCCGTCAGCGGCACCGCGTACGGCAGGCCCCAGGCGTTGACGTGGAACATCGGCACGACCGGCAGCACCGCGTCGAGCGCCGATAGCGCCATCGCGTCGGGCAGCGCGGCCGCGTAGGCGTGCAGCACCGTCGAGCGGTGCGAATAGAGCGCGCCCTTCGGGTGGCCGGTGGTGCCCGAGGTGTAACAGAGCGAGGACGCCTGGCGCTCGTCGAGCAGCGGCCAGTCGTAATGGCCATCCTCGGCGGCCAGCAGCGTTTCATACGTCAGCAGCGGAATGGCCGCTTCAGGCAGGTGCGCCTCGTCGGTCATCGCGATCCAGCCGCGCACGTTCGGGCACAGCGGCGCGAGCCGTTCGATCAGCGGCGCGAACGTGATGTCGAACAGCACGAACCGATCGTCGGCGTGATTGACGATATAGACGAGTTGCTCGGGAAACAGGCGCGGGTTGATCGTGTGGCAGACGGCGCCCATCCCGCTGATGCCGTAATAGGCCTCCAGATGGCGATAGCCGTTCCAGGCCGGCGTGCCGACCCGCTCGCCGGGCGCCACGCCGGCCCGCAGCAGCGCCTGCGCCAGCTGCTTGGCACGCCGCTCCCAATCGCGGTGGTGTAGCGGTGAATGTCGCCCTCGACGCGCCGCGACACGATCTCGGCGTCGTCCATGTGCCGCGCGGCGTGCGCGATCAGCGACGACACCAGCAGCGGCACGTCCATCATCAGGCTCGTCAAGGGCGGGTTCTGCGTCATGCTCATCGTCCAGCTCTCCCGGTTGGATTCGGCTTCGACAGGTGTCTCCCTCGCCGCAAGCGGCCCGCGCGGCGCGGATTTACAATATGGCTCCCTTGAAATTTGAGTGGGTGAAAAGGGCCGCCGGGGTACGAAAACCTACGTCGCAAAACGGTATCTTCCCACCCCTAGCCCCGCCCCAAGGCGGGGAAGTCCTCGCCGCCGGACGGGCTCGTAGATTTCTCCGCATCAAGGGTTCGCTGCGCCGGGCTTCGCCCGCCCTTGACCCGGAAAAATCCACCCACTCGAAAT
>WNEB01000058.1 GCA_009914575.1 Burkholderia gladioli | reverse complement strand
TTCGGTTTCTTGGTAGGCTTCATTTCGGCGGTTCTCCTATTCGGGAGGTTGGTCCTGGAAACCCGATTCTCTCGGATTCCTACGGGAACCGCCGCCTTCAACCTTCAACTACGTTTGGGACACCGCCGGGTTCGGTACGCATGGCGGCGGATGGCACGCTGCTCGTCGATATCGGCAAGCCGAATCCGCTAGCACCCTGAACGAGAATCGCGCGCCGCAAAGCCATCGGCCCGCCGGGCGCAAGCCTGGGCGGGCCGATGAAGTGCATCACGATTCGATGGATGGAACCACCGGAAAAGCGCCCGCTCGATCAGGCTTTACTCGACAGCGCGTCGAGCACGTCGAGCAGCGCGTCGCGCAATTGCGCGACATCGACGTCGGCGGCACGCGGTACGGCCGGCTCCGTCAGCCCGGCCGACAGGTCGGCGGGCCCCTCCGCCCTCGCCCGACCCACGGCACCCGGCGAATCGAGCCGGTTGCGTGCACCGTTGATCGTAAAACCCTGCTCATACAGCAATTCGCGGATCCGCCGGATCAGCAGCACTTCGTGATGCTGGTAATACCGCCGGTTGCCGCGCCGCTTGACGGGCCGCAACTGGGTGAATTCCTGCTCCCAGTACCGCAGTACGTGCGGCTTGACCCCGCACAGCTCGCTGACTTCGCCGATGGTGAAGTAGCGTTTGGCCGGAATCGGGGGCAACACGACTTTCTCAACCGTCGATGTCATCGTCAGTCAACCGTCGGTAAGGGCGCGGAAACCGCGCGGCGGCACGAATCGCCGGATCAGCGCGAAAGCGGCGTATCGGCGCCGTTCTCGACCAGGGCCTTCAGCTTCTGGCTCGCGTGGAACGTGACAACACGGCGCGCGGCAATCGGAATTGCCTCGCCGGTTTTCGGGTTACGCCCCGGACGTTGGGGCTTGTCGCGGAGCTGGAAGTTGCCGAAGCCCGACAGCTTCACGCTCTCACCATTCTCGAGCGCATCGCGGATCACTTCGAAGAACGCTTCGACCATGTCCTTCGCTTCACGCTTGTTGAGCCCGACGCTGTCGAACAGCAGCTCAGCCAGCTCCGCCTTCGTCAGCGTGGGCGTCTCACCGGACGCCGACGCCGCGACGTCGCGGTTCAGCGCGCTGCGCTGCGCTGTCAGGAGGGCTTCGAATTCACTCGAGTTCATGTCGTTCATATCTGCAAAATTTGCGCGTTAAACCTGGACCAGCAAATCGGAACGCGCAATGCGTTCCGTTGGCTTTCGCGTCTTATCCCCGCAGCCGCGCGCCCTGAGCCTGCATGCGATCGACGAGCGTGCGCACCGCCAAATCAACCACGTCGTCCTGCAGCGTTCCCGAGGGATCCTGCAGCGTCACGCGGAATGCAAGGCTCTTCTCATGCGCTGCCAAACCACCGGAAGCGTTTGATTTTGCACGGAATTTGTCAAAGAGTACCACCTTCTGGACGAACTTGCATGCCGGATCGGCAAGCGCACCCTTCATCGCATCGAACAGCGCCTGTACCGGAACCTGCTGATCGACGACCACCGCGATATCGCGACGCACCGGCGGGAATTTCGACACGTCGGACGGCGTCGGCAACGCACGCGCGATCAGCGCGTCGGCATCGATCTCGAACATCACCGGCGCATGCGGCAGCTCGTATTGCTGCATCAGGCGCGGGTGCAATTCACCGACCCAGCCGATCTCGCGGCCGTCGAGCTCGATGCGCGCACTGCGGCCCGGGTGCAGCGCCGGGTGCTCCGCCTTCACGAAACGGGCCACGGCCAGCGCGAGCAGCGCCTCGACATCGCCCTTCACGTCGAAGAAATCGACCTGACGTGTTGCCACGCCCCATTGCTCGTCGAGCGCCGGGCCGTAAGCGAGCGCGCCCACGCGTTTGGGCTGCGCGAAGCCTTCGACGGCCAGCTCGCCCGCCGCCACGCTCGAATCCGACAGGAACACGCGCCCGGTCTCGAACACACGCACGCGATCGGCGCGACGGTTCAGGTTGTGGCGCAGCACGCTCACGAGGCTGCCGAACAGCGTCGTGCGCATCACCGACAGCTGGCTCGCGATCGGGTTGAGCAGACGAATCGGGTTCGTATTGCCCGCGAAATCACGTTCCCAATCGGCGTCGACAAAGCTGAAGTTGATCGTCTCGGCGTAGTCGCGCGCGGCCAGCGCGTGACGGATCGTGTGGATCGAGCGCCGCGTCTCGTGCGTCGCGAGCATCTCGTTGGTCGCCACGGGCGGGCGCGCCGGGATGTTCTCGAAGCCGTAAATACGCGCGACTTCCTCGATCAGATCCTCCTCGATCTCGATATCGAAGCGATGCGGCGGCGGCGTGACGGCAAACGTGTCGCCGTTCTGCTCGAACGTGAGGCCCAGGCGCGTAAAGATCGCAGCCACTTCGTCGGTGGAGATCGGCACGCCGATGATGCGGTTCGCGCGCGCCACGCGCAGCGTAACCGGCGCACGCGACGGCAGATTCACGCTTTGATCGTCCACCGGGCCGGCCTGGCCGCCGCAGATGTCGAGAATCAGTTGCGTGATGCGCTCGAGGTGTTCGACGGTCGTCGAATAATCGACGCCGCGCTCGAACCGGTGCGCCGCATCGGTCGAAAAGTTGTACTTGCGTGCACGGCCGCGCACGCTGTCGGGCCACCAGAACGCGGCCTCGAGATAGATATTCGTGGTGTCGAGCGTCACGGCGGTGCTGTCGCCGCCCATGATGCCGGCCAGGCTTTCGACGTGCTGCGAATCGGCGATCACGCCCACCGTCTCGTCGAGTTCGATCGTATTGCCGTTCAGCAGCTTCAGCGTCTCGCCGCGCTTGGCCCAGCGCACGTCGATTTCGCCGTGGATCTTGTCCAGATCGAACACATGCGACGGACGGCCGAGTTCGAACATCACGTAGTTCGAAATATCGACGAGCGCCGACACGCTACGCTGGCCCGAACGCTCGAGGCGCTCGACCATCCATTGCGGCGTCGCGGCGTGGGCATTCACGCCGCGAATCACGCGGCCCGAAAAACGGCCGCACAGATCCGGCGCGGAAATGCGCACGGGCAGCGTTTCGTCGAGCGTCGGCACCACCGGCTGGAACGCCACCGGCTTGAGCGGCGCACCGGTGATTGCCGCGGTTTCACGCGCGATGCCATACACCGACAGGCAGTCCGCCTTGTTCGGCGTCAGCTTGATTTCAAACACGGTGTCGTCGAGGTTCAGCACCTCGCGGATATCCTGGCCGATCGGCGTGGCTTGCGGCAGGATCATCAGGCCGCTGTGATCTTCCGAGAGCTTCAGCTCGCGCGCCGAGCAGAGCATCCCCTGGCTTTCGACGCCGCGCAGCTTCGACAGCTTGATCAGGAACGGCTTGCCGCCTTCCTCGGCCGGCGGCAGTTCGGCGCCCACCAGCGCGACCGGCACCTTGATGCCGGGCGCCACGTTCGGTGCGCCGCAGACGATATTGAGCGTCGTGCCCGTGCCGGCATCGACCTGGCAGACGTTCAGCTTGTCCGCGTCCGGGTGCTTGACCACTTCGAGCACACGGCCGACGACGATGCGCGTGGTCGGCCGTGCGGCGGCGCGCAGCGATTCGACTTCGAGGCCGGCCATCGTCAGCGCATGCGACAGTTGATCCGTCGTCAGTTGCGGATCGACAAAGGTTCTCAACCAGGATTCAGGGAATTGCATGGATGTCTACGTTCGAAACAGGTTGGATCGGATCGCAAGGTGCGCGCCCCGCCGCTTGAAGGCGGGCGCGCACCGGCATGACGCGCTTACGCGAACTGGCGCAAAAAGCGCAGGTCGTTCTCGAAGAACAGACGCAGATCCTGCACGCCATAGCGCAGCATCGTCAGACGTTCGAGACCGCTGCCGAACGCGAAGCCGATATAGCGCTCGGGATCGAAGCCCATGTTGCGGATCACCGTCGGGTGCACCTGGCCGGAGCCCGAGATTTCGAGCCACTTGCCGGCGTTCTTGCCGTGCTCGAACATCATGTCGATCTCGGCCGACGGTTCCGTAAACGGAAAATAGGACGGGCGGAAGCGCACGAGGATATCGTCGCGCTCGAAGAATTTCTTCAGGAAGTCCGTATAGACGCCCTTCAGATCCGCGAAGCTGACGTCCTCGGCAATCCACAGGCCTTCGACCTGATTGAACATCGGCGAGTGCGTCGCATCGCTGTCGACGCGATACGTGCGGCCCGGCGCGATCACCTTGATCGGCGGCTTGTTCATGCGCGCATAGCGCACCTGCATCGGGCTCGTGTGCGTGCGAAGCAGCAGCTGACGGCCGTCGGCATCCTTGCCGTCGATGTAGAACGTATCCTGCATCGAACGCGCCGGATGGTTTTCCGGGCTGTTCAGCGAGGTGAAGTTGTACCAGTCGGTTTCGATTTCGGGGCCGTCGGCCACGTCGAAACCGATCGAGCGGAAAATCTGTTCGACGCGCTCCCAGGTGCGCATGACCGGATGCAGGCTGCCGGTACCGGCGCCACGACCCGGCAGGGTCACGTCGATGGCCTCGGAGGCGAGGCGCTGGTTCAGAAGCGCGTCAGCGAGCGCCTGGCGTCGCGCGGTCAGCGCGCCTTCCACTTGCTGCTTCACGATGTTGATGCGCGCGCCTTCGGTCTTGCGCGCTTCGGGATCGAGCTTGCCGAGCCCCTTGAGCAGCTCGGTCAACGCGCCCGATTTGCCGAGAAAGCGTGCCTTCTCGTTCTCGAGCGTGGTGATATCGGCGGCCTGTTCGAAGGCCTGTTTCGCGTCGGCGACAATCTGGTCCAGATCCATTGATCCCATCATTTCCAACGTCAAATCGTTCTCGGCGAGCGAATCGCTCGATCCAACAAAAAAGGGGCTCGGATGAGCCCCGTTTTCGCTGCAGCGGCCGAAACTACCGGAGCATCGCTGCAACTGACCACGCAGTGCTAATTTCGCAATTAGGCTGCGGCGGCGGCTTTCACCTGCTTGACGATTGCGGCAAAAGCAGCCTTGTCGAACACCGCCATGTCAGCCAGAACCTTACGGTCGAGTTCGATCGAAGCCTTCTTCAGGCCGTTGATGAACACGCTGTAGGTCATGTCGTGCTGACGGACTGCCGCGTTGATACGCGTGATCCACAGTGCGCGGAACACACGCTTCTTGTTACGACGGTCACGATAGGCGTACTGACCAGCACGCATCACCGCCTGCTTGGCGATGCGATAGACGTTATTGCGACGACCGCGATAACCCTTGGCCAATTTGATGATCTTCTTGTGGCGGGCCCGTGCGGTTACCCCACGTTTGACTCGAGGCAT
Organism: Burkholderia gladioli; assembly: GCA_009914575.1. Classification (GTDB taxonomy): domain Bacteria; phylum Pseudomonadota; class Gammaproteobacteria; order Burkholderiales; family Burkholderiaceae; genus Burkholderia; species Burkholderia gladioli_B. The sequence continues at coordinate 3,098 of WNEB01000058.1, read as the reverse complement.
ATTTCTCTCCTTAGAGTATCAGTTAGGGGTTACGCGAACGGCAGCATTGCGCGGACGGAGTTCAGATCGGAATCATGAACTGCCGTTGCGCCGCGCAGGTGGCGCTTGTTCTTCGTCGTTTTCTTGGTCAGGATGTGACGCTTGAAGGCTTGACCGCGCTTGACGGTACCGCCCGGACGCACCACGAAGCGCTTTGCAGCACTCTTCTTGGTCTTCATCTTAGGCATAACTACTCCAGTTTATTAGATGGAGGTGGGTGTGCGGCCGGCTTGCGCCCTGATCCGCCCTTTGAAACCCAGTCCACTTGTGTACGGCGCACACACTACCCGTGCGCCGTCGTGTCTGACACGCGGCCCCGATAAGGCCACGCGTCGAACGCTGTGCCAAACCGCCGTGCCGGGCACGGCGATTCGCGCTTTACTTCTTTTTCTTCGGAGCCAGCACCATGATCATCTGGCGCCCTTCCATCTTCGGCATCTGCTCAACCTGACCGACTTCGTCCAGATCGGTACGCAGGCGCTCGAGCACGCGCATACCGATTTCCTGGTGAGCCATTTCGCGGCCACGGAAACGCAACGTGATCTTGGTCTTGTCGCCATCCTCGAGGAAGCGCACCAGATTGCGGAGCTTGACGTTGTAATCACCGTCATCGGTACCCGGGCGGAATTTGACTTCCTTGACCTGGATGACCTTTTGCTTCAGCTTCGCTTCGTGCTGCTTCTTGGACTCCTGGTACTTGAACTTGCCGTAATCCATCAGACGGCAAACGGGGGGAACGGCCTGCGGCGCGATCTCCACCAGATCAACATCCAGCTCTTCCGACTTGCGGAAGGCATCGGCGAGTTTCACGATACCGATGGGCTCACCATCGACTCCGACCAGACGCACTTCCGGCGCGTTGATTTCACCGTTGATGCGATGCGACGACTTATCAGTAGCGATGTTACGTTTCCTCTAAAAATTAAAAAAACGAGCCGCGCTGCTAGGTGGCTTACTTGAATGCCTGACGATCCTGCTGCAGGCGCTCAACGAAGGCTTCGACGGGCATGACACCCAGATCGACGCCGCCACGGGCACGCACGGCTACCGTTTGTGCTTCACGCTCTTTGTCGCCTACCACCAGCAGGTAGGGGACCTTCTCAAGCGTGTGCTCCCGTATTTTATAGCTAATCTTCTCGTTACGCAAATCGGCCTCAACTCTAACCCCTTGTTTTTGCAACGTTTGGGTCAAAGTGCGTACATAATCGGCCTGACTTTCCGCAATATTCATCACAACAGCCTGCACCGGAGCCAGCCAGACGGGCATGGCACCCGCGTGATGTTCGATCAAAATTCCAAGGAAACGCTCCATCGAACCGACGATCGCACGGTGCAACATGACCGGCCGGCGACGGCTGTTGTCCTCGGCCACGTACTCGGCGCCCAGGCGCTCCGGCAGCACCATGTCGAGCTGCAACGTACCGCACTGCCACGAACGCCCGAGTGCATCCTTGATGTGGTATTCGATCTTCGGGCCGTAGAACGCGCCCTCGCCCGGCAGCTCTTCCCACGCCAGGCCACAGGCGGTCAGCGCATCGCGCAGGCCCTGCTCGGCGCGATCCCAGGTTTCGTCCGTGCCGGCACGTTGCTCCGGGCGCAGCGACAGCTTGATCGCGATCTGATCGAACCCGAAATCCTGGTAGACGCTCATCGCGAGCGTATTGAACGCGATCGATTCCGAGATCAGCTGATCCTCGGTACAGAAAATGTGTGCATCGTCCTGCACGAAGCCGCGCACGCGCATCAGGCCGTGCAGCGCGCCCGAGGCCTCGTTGCGGTGGCACGAGCCGAACTCCGCGTAACGCAGCGGCAGGTCGCGATACGAGCGCAGGCCGTGATTGAACACCTGGACATGGCCCGGACAGTTCATCGGCTTGATCGCGTAGTCGCGCTTTTCCGACTCCGTCGTGAACATGTTCTCGCGATAATTCTGCCAGTGGCCCGACGCTTCCCAAAGCGAGCGGTCCATGATCATCGGCGTCTTGATCTCGAGATAGCCTGCCTCGCCGAGGCGAGCGCGAATGTACTGCTCGACCTGCTGCCACAGCGTCCAGCCCTTCGGGTGCCAGAACACCATGCCCGGCGACTCTTCCTGCATATGGAACAGGTCGAGTTGCTTGGCCAGCTTGCGGTGATCGCGCTTTTCCGCCTCTTCCAGCATGTGCAGATAGGCTTCCTGGTCTTCCTTCTTCGTCCAGGCCGTGCCGTAGATGCGCTGCAGCTGCTCGTTCTTCGAATCGCCGCGCCAGTAGGCGCCCGCGACCTTCATCAGCTTGAACACCTTCAGCTTGCCCGTGGATGGCACGTGCGGGCCGCGGCACAGGTCGGTGAAGCCGCCATGCGAATACAGCTTGATATCGTCGCTCGACGGAATCGATTCGATGATCTCGGCCTTGTACTTCTCGCCGATGCCGCGGAAATACTCGGCCGCTTCCTCGCGCGAGACGACACGGCGCGACACCGGCTCGTCCTTCTTCGCGAGTTCCTGCATGCGCTTTTCGATCTTCGCGAGATCCTCGGGCGTAAACGGCCGGCTGTACGCGAAATCGTAGTAGAAGCCGTTGTCGATCACCGGCCCGATCGTCACCTGCGCCTCCGGATACAGCTCCTTCACCGCGTAGGCGAGCAAGTGCGCCGTCGAGTGACGGATGATGTCGAGACCGTCGGCGTCCTTGTCGGTCACGATCGCCAGCGACACGTCGCGCTCGATCAGCGCGGATGTATCCACGAGCTCGCCGTCGATCTTGCCGCCCAGCGCCGCCTTGGCGAGACCGGCTCCGATCGACGCCGCCACTTCGGCGACTGTCACCGGATGCTCGTACTGTCGAACTGAGCCATCGGGCAAGCGTATCGAAACCATGGGGCAACCTCCGTGATGCCGACGAAACTCGGCGGACAATGCGTTGGGAAACAGCAAAATAAACGGCAAAAAAAAGGTTCATCGAGGATTACCGGGGAACGCGGCGCGGATTTTGAGGAAGAAGTATTCCTCGTCGCGGTACCCATAAGCCCGACGCTTGAGGACCTTGATGGTGTTGTTGATGCCTTCGACGACGCTG
>WNEB01000057.1 GCA_009914575.1 Burkholderia gladioli | reverse complement strand
TGACCGTGGTAGCCAATACTGCTCGCGCGAGCACCGCGCCCTGTTGGAGCAATACGCTTTGATCGCCAGCATGAGTGCCAGAGGCAACTGCTACGACAACGCAGCAATGGAGAGTTGGAACCACAGTCTGAAGGTCGAGGCCATCCATGGTGAACACCTCGCCACACGGGAGCAGGCCAAGGCTCATGTGTTTGACTACATTGAGGTTGACTACAATCGGATCCGGCTGCACTCGACCCTGGGCTACCTCAGCCCAGAGCAGTACGAGCTGGCCAATGTCGCTTAGATAGGTGTCCGTAAATCAGGGGCAAGATCACTTCCTCTTTGGTACGTCTGACCATGGCAGATGCCTGTAAGGGATGTCGGCGCCGACGACCTCACCCGGAGCGAGAAATCGAGTGTGAACTTGCGTTCGTAATCGTCGGTAATTTGTAAGAATTTGTATAGTTCAAGAACGTATTTTACATACATACACGAACGTATATACAATACCATCCACGATCGAAGGACCCAAGCAGTAGATCGAATACCTTCGTGGCAATCAGTTACTATCCCTGTCTGCTGATTTCCCTCCCGTATCGCGCCGCGTTCGTCGCGGCGTCTCCCGGCACGGCGGCTTGCGTGCCGTTGTCGTCGTTGTCGTATTCGCAGTCCTGCATCTCTGGTGTGTTCGATCGGCGCCTCACGGCGCATTCGTGTCGCGGCTCCAGGCCAAGCACTTACTTCTTTTGTTACAAATGAGGTCGTTCCATGCGCGTCGAACGGGTTCCATACCGCTTAATCAGTGTCGCTGCGGCTGCAGTCTTCCTTGCCGCCTGCGGACAAAAACAATCGGCCCCGCCTCAACAGACACCGGAAGTCGGCGTCGTGACGGTCCAGCCGCAATCCGTGCCGGTCGTCTCCGAACTGCCGGGCCGCACCAACGCGTTCCTGGTCGCCCAGGTGCGGGCACGGGTCGATGGCATCGTGCTGCGCCGCGAGTTCACCGAAGGCGGTGACGTGAAGGCTGGCCAGCGTCTCTACAAGATCGATCCGGCCCCGTACATCGCCACGCTGAACAGCGCCAAGGCCACGCTCGCCAAGGCCCAGGCCAACCTGGCCTCGACCAACGCGCAGGCAGCGCGCTACAAGGTGCTGGTGGCTGCCAACGCAGTCAGCAAGCAGGATTACGACAACGCCGTCGCGTCGGCCGGCCAGGCTGCCGCTGACGTCGCGTCGGGCAAGGCCGCCGTCGATACCGCACAGATCAACCTCGGCTATACCGATGTGCTCTCGCCGATCACCGGTCGCATCGGCATTTCGCAGGTCACGCCGGGCGCCTACGTGCAGGCCAGCGCGGCCACGCTGCTGTCGACCATTCAGCAGATCGATCCGATGTATGTCGACCTCACGCAATCGAGCCTGGACGGCCTGAAGCTGCGCCAGGACATCCAGAGCGGTCGGATCAAGACGGTCGGCCCGAACGCGGCCCAGGTCAAGCTGGTACTGGAAGACGGCAAGACCTACCCGCTCGAGGGCAAGCTGCAGTTCACCGACGTGACGGTCGACCAGACCACCGGCTCTGTCACCATCCGCGCGATTTTCCCGAATCCGAACCGCGTGCTGCTGCCGGGCATGTTCGTGCGTGCGCGCATCGAGGAAGGCACCAACGACAACGCGTACCTGGTGCCGCAGATCGGCGTCCAGCACGATCCGAAGGGCCAGCCGACGGCATTGGTGGTCGGCGCGCACAACAAGATCGTCTCGCGCGTGCTGACCACCTCGGGCACCTACGGCCAGGATTGGGTGGTCGAGGGCGGCCTGCAGACGGGCGACCGCGTGATCGTGCAGGGCGTGGGCAAGGTTCAGCCGGGCATGACGGTCAAGCCGGTCGCGGCGCAACTGCCGCCGAACCAGAACGCCGGTACCGATCCGAGCAGCAAGCCAAGTTCGGCATCCGACCAGGGTGCCGCGGCATCGGGCGCGTCGGGGGCATCGGGTGCAGCGGCAGCCAAGCCGGCCAGTGCGGCGGCGGGGTCGGTAGCGAGTGCGACCGCGGCTTCGGGCGCGTAATCACAGGGGGGCCTGTTTCATGGCAAAGTTTTTTATCGATCGCCCGATCTTCGCGTGGGTGATCGCCATCATCCTGATGCTCGCGGGTGTTGCGGCGATCTTCACGTTGAGGATCGCGCAGTATCCGACGATCGCGCCGCCGTCCATCCAGATATCCGCGACCTACCCGGGCGCCTCGGCGAAGACGGTCGAGGACACGGTCACGCAGGTGATCGAGCAGCAGATGAGCGGTCTCGACAACTTCCTGTACATGTCCTCGACGAGTGACGATTCGGGTACGTCGACCATCACGCTGATGTTCGCGGCCGGCACCAATCCGGACATCGCGCAGGTGCAGGTGCAGAACAAGCTGTCGCTCGCGACGCCGATTCTGCCGCAGGTCGTGCAGCAGCTCGGTCTGAAGGTCACGAAGTCGAGCAGCAGCTTCCTGCTGGTGCTCGCCTTCACGTCCGAAGACGGCAGCATGAACAAGTACGACCTCGCCAACTACGTGGCGTCGCACGTGGAGGATCCGGTCAGCCGTCTGAACGGCGTCGGTACCGTCACGCTGTTCGGCTCTCAGTACGCGATGCGGATCTGGCTCGATCCGACCAAGCTCACCAACTACAGCCTCACGCCGGTCGATGTGACCAGCGCGATCACCGCGCAGAACGTGCAGATCGCGGGCGGCCAGATCGGCGGCACGCCGGCGGTGCCGGGCACGGTGCTGCAGGCCACCATCACCGAGCAAACGCTGCTGCAGACGCCGGAGCAGTTCGGCAACATCCTGCTCAAGGTCAATCAGGACGGTTCGCAGGTTCGGCTGAAGGATGTCGCGAAGCTGAGCCTCGGCGGTGAAAACTACAACTTCGACACGAAGTACAACGGCCAGCCCACGGCCGGTCTCGGCATCCAGCTCGCGACCAACGCCAATGCGCTGCAGACGGCCAACGCGGTGCGCGCGAAGATCGACGAACTGTCGAAGTACTTCCCGCACGGCCTGACCGTCAAGTACCCGTACGACACGACGCCGTTCGTGAAGCTGTCGATCGAGGAAGTGGTCAAGACGCTGCTGGAAGGCATCGTGCTGGTGTTCCTGGTGATGTATCTGTTCCTGCAGAACCTGCGGGCCACGATCATCCCGACGATCGCCGTGCCGGTGGTGCTGCTCGGCACGTTCGCGATCATGTCGGCGGTGGGCTTCTCGATCAACACGCTGTCGATGTTCGGACTCGTGCTCGCGATCGGCCTGCTGGTGGACGATGCGATCGTGGTGGTGGAGAACGTCGAGCGCGTGATGTCGGAGGAGGGGCTCTCGCCGAAGGAGGCCACCAAGAAGGCGATGGGCCAGATCACCGGGGCGCTGGTGGGCGTGGCGCTCGTGCTGTCGGCCGTGTTCGTGCCGGTGGCGTTCTCGGGCGGGTCGGTGGGCGCGATCTACCGTCAGTTCTCGCTGACGATCGTGTCGGCGATGGTGCTGTCGGTGCTGGTCGCGCTAATTCTGACGCCGGCCTTGTGCGCGACGATCCTCAAGCCGATTCCGCAGGTTCATCACGAAGAGAAGAAGGGCTTCTTCGGCTGGTTCAACCGCAACTTCAACAGCAGCCGCGACAAGTACCACAAGGGCGTGCACCACGTGATCAAGCGTTCGGGCCGCTGGCTGATCATTTATCTGGTGGTGATCGTCGCGGTCGGGCTGCTGTTCGTGCGCCTGCCGAAGTCGTTCCTGCCCGATGAAGATCAGGGCCTGATGTTCGTGATCGTGCAGACGCCTTCGGGTTCCACGCAGGAAACCACGGCGCGCACGCTGAAGAACATCTCCGATTACGTGCTCAACGACGAGAAGGACATCGTCGAATCGGCGTTCACGGTGAACGGCTTCAGCTTCGCCGGCCGCGACCAGAACTCCGGTCTCGTGTTCGTCAAGCTGAATGATTACTCGTCGCGTCAGAGTTCGAATCAGAAGGTGCAGGCGTTGATCGGGCGGATGTTCGCGCGTTACAGCGGCTACAAGGACGCGATCGTCATTCCGTTCAACCCGCCGTCGATTCCCGAACTGGGCACGGCAGCCGGCTTCGACTTCGAGCTGACCGACAACGCGGGCCTCGGCCACGACGCGTTGATGGCGGCACGTAACCAGTTGCTCGGCATGGCCGCGAAGGATCCGACGCTGCAAGGCGTCCGTCCGAACGGCCTGAACGACACGCCGCAGTACAAGATCGACATCGATCGCGAGAAGGCGAATGCGCTCGGCGTGACGGCGTCCTCGATCGACCAGACGTTCTCGATCGCGTGGGCTTCGCAGTACGTCAACAACTTCCTCGATACGGATGGTCGTATCAAGAAGGTGTACGTGATGGCCGACGCACCGTTCCGCGCGACGCCGGAAGACCTGAACATCTGGTACGTGCGCAACGGGTCGGGCGGGATGGTGCCGTTCGGCGCGTTCGCCTCTGGCCACTGGACCTACGGTTCGCCGAAGCTCGAGCGCTACAACGGCATCTCGGCGATGGAAATCCAGGGCCAGGCAGCGGCAGGCAAGAGTACCGGCCAGGCGATGACGGCGATGTCGAATCTCGCGACGAAGCTGCCGAACGGTATCGGCTACTCGTGGACGGGGCTGTCGTATCAGGAACTGCAATCGGGTTCGCAGGCGCCTATCCTGTACGCGATCTCGATCCTGGTGGTGTTCCTGTGTCTGGCGGCGCTGTACGAAAGCTGGTCGATCCCGTTCTCCGTGATCATGGTGGTGCCGCTCGGCGTGATCGGCGCACTGCTGGCGGCCACGCTGCGCGGTCTCGAGAACGACGTGTTCTTCCAGGTCGGTTTGTTGACCACGGTGGGCCTGTCGGCGAAGAACGCGATTCTGATCGTGGAATTCGCGCGTGAATTGCAGCTCAGCGAGAAGATGGGGCCGGTCGAGGCGGCGCTGGAAGCGGCGCGGCTGCGGCTGCGTCCGATTCTGATGACGTCGCTGGCGTTCATTCTCGGCGTGCTGCCGCTCGCGATCAGCAACGGCGCGGGTTCGGCCAGCCAGCACGCGATCGGCACGGGCGTGATCGGCGGGATGTTGACCGCGACCTTCCTCGCGATCTTCATGATTCCGATGTTCTTCGTGAAGGTGCGTTCGATCTTCGGCGGCGAGAAGGAAGATCCGGACGAGGCACTGCGTCTCGCGCAGGAGCACGCGCATCGCACGCAAGAAGGCGGCAACTAGGAACATTGATGACCATGCGAAAAATCGTTTTGACGGCAATGGCGTTTGCGCTCGTCGCTTCGGGCTGCACGATGGCGCCGCATTACAAGCGTCCGGATGCGCCCGTGTCGGGTTCGTTCCCGTCCGACGGCGTCTACGCGACGCAGCCGGGCGCGAGCGGCGCCCGCAGCGCGAACGGGCAGGCGGCGCCGGACATCGGCTGGCGCAATTTCTTCGCCGATCCGCGCTTGCAGCAACTGATCGAGATCGCGCTGAAGAACAACCGCGACCTGCGCGTGTCGGTGCTGAACATCGAGGCGGCGCGCGCGCAGTACCAGATCACGCGCGCCGAACTGCTGCCGACGCTCGGCGGCACCGGAACGGGGTCGCTCCAGCGTCTGCCGGCCGGTGTGTCGACCACGGGCGCGCCGCTGATCTCGCGTACCTACAACGTCGGTTTGTCGGCGTCGTGGGAGCTCGACCTGTTCGGCCGGATCCAGAGCCTGAAGGATCAGGCGCTGGCGCAATACCTGTCGACGGCGCAGGCGCGCAAGGCGTCGGAAATCTCGCTCGTCTCGCAGGTGGCCGATCAGTATCTGACGCTGCAATCGACCGACGACCTGCTGAAGGTCACGGAAGACACGCTGAAGAACGCGCAATCGTCCTACAACCTGACGAAGCTGCAGTTCGACAACGGCACGGGTTCGGAGCTGGACCTGCGTCAGGCGCAGACGGTGGTCGAGCAGGCGCTCGCGAACCAGCAGGCGCAAGCCCGTGCACGCGCGCAAGCGGTGAACGCGCTGGTGCTGCTGATCGGCGAGCCGCTGCCCGACGATCTGCCGGTCGGCCTGCCGCTCGACAACCAGAATCTGCTGACGGATATTCCGGTCGGTTTGCCGTCGGATCTGCTGACGCGGCGCCCCGACATCATGGAGGCCGAGCAGACGCTGCTCGCGGCCAACGCGAACATCGGCGCGGCGCGTGCGGCGTTCTTCCCGAAGATGTCGCTGACGGTCGCGTTCGGCACGGCGAGCCCGACGCTGGGCGGCCTGTTCAAGGCGGGCACGGCGGCGTGGTCGTTCGCGCCGAAAATCGCGCTGCCGATCTTCGAGGGCGGCTCGAACATCGCGAACCTCGATCTGGCGCATGTGGAAAAACGCATCGAGATCGCGAACTACGAGAAGGCGATCCAGTCGGCGTTCCGCGAAGTGTCGGACGGCCTGGCGGCGCGCGGCACCTACGATCAGCAGATCGCGGCGCTGGCGCGCAACGAACAGGCGCAGCAGCGCCGTTACGATCTGTCGGACCTGCGCTACCGCAACGGCGTGGACAGCTATCTGACGGTGCTGACGGCGCAAACCGATCTGTACACGGCGCAAACCACGCTGATTTCGGCGCGTCTCGCGCGCTGGACCAACCTCGTGGATCTGTATCGCGCGCTGGGCGGCGGCTGGATCGAGCAGACCGGCGATCAGCCGCGCGAAGCCGATGCACCGGTGGATTACAGCAAGCAGGCAGCGCCCGCCGCACCGGCCTCGCAAGCCACGGCAGGCTGAACGCGGCGCGCCGCCGCGATCCGCTCGCAACAACGCGAACGCCCCGGAAGCCTCACGGTCTCCGGGGCGTTTTCCATGGCGACGTCGCGCCGTTGCCGCCAGGCTGCACCAATACAAAACGGGCTCTCTTGAAATTTGAGTGGGTGAAAAGGGCCGCCGGGGTACGAAAACCTACGCCGCAAAATGGTATCTTCCCACCCCTAGCCCCGCCCCAAGGCGGGGAAGTCCTCGCCGCCGGACTGGCTCGGGGGCCAGGCGGCGCAAGGCTTTGCCTGGCCCGAGCCCTCAAGCGTGATCGTAGATTTCTCCGCATCAAGGGTTCGCTGCGCCGGGCTTCGCCCGCCCTTGACCCGGAAAAATCCACCCACTCGAAATCCAAGAGAGGCACAAAACGCCCGGTAACAACCGGGCGTTTTCATTCGAACGGCTAAACGCTCGACGCGTTCAGTGCAGGCCGGCCGTGCGCCGATCGAGATCATGGCCGGCGCGGCGAATTTCGCATTCGGCCTGCTTTTCGCTGCGCACGCCGTTGAACAGCACGTTGAGGATCACCACGGCCGATACCGAGGCGAGCAGGATGCCGCTGTGCAGGATCGGCGCGAGCGCGCTCGGCAGCTTCGCGAAGAAGTGCGACGACACCATCGGCACGAGGCCCAGCCCGATGCTGACGGCGACGATGAACAGGTTAGGTTGTTGTGGTTGCCGACGAAATCGACGCGCGACAGCGTCTTCACGCCGTTGGCCGCCACCATCCCGAACATCACGATGCCGGCGCCGCCGAGCACGAACGCGGGCACCGAGGCGATGATCTGCGCCATCTTCGGAAACAGCCCGAGCAGCACGAGGATCACGCCGCCCGTCACGCACACGAAACGGCTCTTCACGCCCGTCACGCCCACCAGTCCGACGTTCTGCGAGAACGACGTATGCGGGAACGAGTTGAAGATGCCGCCGATCAGCGTGCTGAGCCCGTCCACGCGCAGGCCGCGCACGAGTGCCTGCTGATCGACGGGCCGGTCGACCATGTCGCCGACCGCTAGGAACATGCCGGTCGATTCGATGAACGTGACGAACATCACGATCACCATGGTCGCGATCGAGAGCGTGTCGAAGTGCGGCACGCCGAAGTGGAACGGCATCACGAAGCCGACCCACGGCGCGACCGTCACGCCGTCGAGATCGACGCGGCCGAGCGCCAGCGCGATCGCGAAGCCGGCCACGATGCCGAGCAGCACCGCGATGTTGGCGACGAAGCCGCGGCCTAACTTGTTGTCAGCAGGATCAGCACCAGCACCATCAGCGACAGGCCGAGGAACAGCGGGTTGCCGTATTCCGGGTTGCCCACGCCGCACGCCGCCGGCCGCCCAGTTGATGCCGACGCCCATCAGCGACAGCCCGATCGCGGCGATCACCGTGCCGACCACCACCGGCGGAAAGAACCGCAGCAGCTTGCCGATCACCGGCGCGATCACGATGCCGCAGGCGAACAGATCGGCGCTGATCAGGAACGCCCCCTGATCCTTCGGCAGCTTCAGGGCGCTGCCGATGATGAGCGGCACGGCGACGGCGCCCGCATACATCACCAGAACGTGTTGCAGACCCAGCGTGACGAGCTTGCCGGCAGGCAGGATTTCCCCTGGGCGGTGTCCCATTCGTAGTTGAAGGTTGGGACGGCGGGGTTTCATAGATTAGGCAGACTCCCGATCATGGTCAACGCGTTTTTCGAGTGATCGATGCAGGGCGACGGCGAGGATCCAGAGGTCGTTGGCACCACCGAGCTTGCGGAAGCGCTTCTCCGCTTCCAGGAAACCGGTGGCCGCCCAGCGCATCGCCATGTCGGCGTCGCGATAGCGATGGACCCGGCCACTCACGC
>WNEB01000056.1 GCA_009914575.1 Burkholderia gladioli | reverse complement strand
TCGAGCAGTGGTGCACCAACGTCATGCGCTCGAAGGTCGAGCCGATGAAGGACGTCGTGCGCATGATTCGCAAGCACTTCGCCGGCATCGTGGCCTGGACGCAGACGCGTCAGACCAACGGCTTCCTGGAAGCCATCAACGGACTCTTCCAGGCCGCCAAGCGAAAGGCACGCGGATACACCAACCTCACGGCCATGCGGACCGTGCTGCTTCTGATCGCCGGCAAGCTCGACTTCTCGAAGATCAACCCGCCTGTCGCGTAATCCACTCATTTTTCAAGAGAGCCGATAAAACCGCCTCTCTTGAATTTCGAGTGGGTGGATTTTCCGGGTCAAGGGCGGGCGAAGTCCGGCGCAGCGAACCCTTGATGCGGAGAAATCTACGAGCACGCTTGAGGGCTCGGGCCAGGCAAAGCCTTGCGCCGCCTGGCCCCCGAGCCCGTCCGGCGGCGAGGACTTCCCCGCCTTGGGGCGGAGCTAGGGGTGGGAAGATACCGTTTTGCGACGTAGGTTTTCGTACCCCGGCGGCCCTTTTCACCCACTCAAATTTCAAGAGAGCCGTTTTTGTTATAGACGCGCCGCAACATGGGCTGCTCGGGATCGACCCGCAGGCAGCGGCGGGCGTGCCCAATTAGCAACGTCGGGGGGCGGCATCAGGTCATCAGGCCGGCGACGACAGCTTCAGGCCGATCAGGCCCAGCACGATCAGCGCGGCGCTCGCCACGCGGGCGACGGTGACGGCCTCGCCCATCATCACGATGCCGAAGATGAACGCGCCGACCGCGCCGATGCCGGTCCAGACCGCATACGCGGTGCCGAGCGGCAACTGGCGCATCGCCACCGCGAGCAGTGCGAAGCTGCCGAGGGCGGTCACCACCGTGAACACCGATGGCCACAGCCGCATAAAACCTTCGGACGACTTGAGGCCCGCCGCCCAGGCGACTTCGAGCAGGCCGGCGATGAAAAGCAGGATCCAGGACATGAGACAACTCCACCGGGAAGGACGGGGCCGTCCCCGCGGGTTGATCGACGCGCCGGGGTCGTCCCCGGGCGGGGCACGAGTATAACAAGGCGCTTACAACCTGGCAGAAGGTGCGCGATCGACCCCATGCGCGTCAGGGCGATTGCGCCCGGGCGGCGCAAACGCGCGGCTCACCCTCTCACGCCGCCCCCACCAGCCGGTACCCCGCCCCCGTCTCCGTCACGATGTGCTCCGGCTGCGCCGGATCGGCCTCGAGCTTCTGGCGCAGATGCGCCATGTAGATGCGCAGGTAATGATGGCTTTCCACGTGGGACGGCCCCCACACGTCGCGCAGCAGTTGCCGGTGCGTCAGCACGCGGCCCGCGTGGCGCACGAGCGTCGCGAGCAGCCGGTATTCGAGCGGGGTCAGATGCACCGGTGCGCCGCCGCGCATCGCCACGCGCAGCGCCAGGTCCACCGTGACCTCGCCGAAGCGCACGCTCGGCGTATCGTTTGCGCCGGCGCAGATGCGCGCGGATCCGCGCGAGCAGCTCCGACACGCCGAACGGCTTGGTCAGTCAGGTAATCGTCGGCGCCGGCGTCGAGCGCGGCCGCCTTCTCGTCCTCGCGCGTGCGCGCCGAAAGCACGATCACCGGCAGCTCGGACCAGCCGCGCAGCTCGCGGATCACGTCGAGCCCGTCGGTATCGGGCAGGCCCAGATCGACGATCACGAGATCGGGCTTGCGCGTGGCCGTCTCGATCAGCCCCTGCTTGCCCGTCTCGGCATCGAACACGGCGATGCCTTCGGCCTCCAGCGCGGTGCGCACGAAGAGGCGGATCTGTTTTTCGTCTTCGATCAGGGCAACGGTCAGCATCGGTTCACTCATGGTCGGGCAGCGGGGCGGTGGGCGGAACGGGTAGATCGGGCGAAGCGGACGAAGCCGGAGCAACCGGCACGACTGGCACAACCGGCACGACCGGCACGACCGGCACGACCGGCACGACCGGCGACAGCGGCGCGGCCCCCGGACCAGCAAGCGATTCGAGTTCGGCCAGATCGGCGGCATCGACGTCGGGCACGGGCGGCGGCGTATCCACCGGCAGAGTGAACCAGAAGCGCGCGCCGACGATCGAGCCGTCGGGCGCCAGCCGGTTCTGCGCGCCGATTTTACCGCTGTGCGCATCGACGATCGCCCGGCAGATCGCCAGCCCCAGCCCGATCCCGGGTGTGGCCGATTCCTTCTCGCCGCGCGTGAACTTGTCGAAGATGCGCGCTTCCATGCCGGCGCGCAGGCCGGGCCCGTGATCGTCGACGCTCACGCGCACGAACGGCTGGCCGCCCTCCTCGATCCGCTGCGCGCCGATCGTCAGCGCGCTGCCGGCCGGCGTGTACTTGGCCGCGTTCTCGAACAGGTTGGCGAACAGCCGCTCCATCAGCACGGCGTCGGTCTGCAGCAGCGGCAGATCGGGCGGCAACCGCACCTGCACCGGATGCCGCGCCAGCACGCGCTTGCAGGCGGCCAGCGCCGCGCCGACGGTTTCCTCCAGCAGCGACCACTGCCGCTTCAGTTGCAGGCTGCCGGCTTGCAGGCGCGCCATGTCGAGCAGATTGGTGACGATGCCGGTCATGCGCAGCGCCTCGTCGTGGATCGCCTCGACCAGTTCGTGCTGCCGGCGCGACATGTCGACCGCGGCACCGCCATCCGGCGTCGCACCGGGCTTGCCGTCCTGCATCCCGGCCAGCATCGACGAGAACCCGACGATGGTGGTCAGCGGCGTGCGCAGATCGTGCGAGATCGCCGACAGCAGCGAATTGCGCAAGCGCTCGGATTCCATGCTGACCAGCGCGTCGCGCGCGATCTCGACGTAATGCACGTGCTCGAGCGCCAGCGCGATCTGCGCGGCGAATGCATCGAGCATGCGCTGCTGCTCGGGCGCATCGAGCTCGCACGCGTCCTGCGCGAGCACCGCCAGCACGCCGCGCGTGCGCATCGGCGCCTTCAGCGGCAGGTACAGCGCGCGCAGCGGGCAGCGTGTCGGTGCCGCGCCCGGCCGGCTTCTGCTGGTCGTACACCCACTGGCCGACGTCGGTATCGAGCGCATCGCCCGTCAACGTGACGGCCTCGTCGGGATTCTCGATCTTCTGGCGAACCTGATCGGCGCCATCGGCGGCGTCGGGCAGCAGCATCGCCACGCGCGCCCGAAACACCTCGCCCACGTGCCGGCTGCCGATTTCGACGATCTGCTCGGCCGTCAGCGCGGCGGCCAGTTCGCGCGCCATCGCGTACATCGCGCCGGTGCGCCGCTCGCGCCGCTCGGCCACGCCGACCGAGCGGCTCAGGCTCGAGGTCAGGTGGCTGATCACGAGCGAGGTCAGCAGCTACTGCGTGTCGGACACCGACAGCGACATGCGCGGCGGCACGAAGAAGAAATCGAACGCGGCCACCGAGAGAAACGACTGCATGACGCCCGGCCCGCGCCCGAGCCGCACGCGCTGAACACCACGCCGAGCAGGTAGAGCATGACCAGGTTGGTCAGATCGAGGCGCGCCTGCGCCAACGCGGCCACGCCGGTCAGCGCCGCGCAGATCAGCGCGGCGGCCGCGTAATGGCGCGGCGGCGAACGCTCGCCGGCCAGCTGCGCGAACGCATCACGCCAGGCGCGCGCCGGCATCGGCGGCGCGACCGCGCGGGTCGTCCTGCGCCGAGGTGCGCAGCAGCATCAGGTCGAGATCGCCGGCGCGCTCGGCCAGCCGCTCGCCGAACGGTCGCGCAAGCCGCCGCCACAGGCCCGCGCTCGGCGAGCCGCCGGCCACCAGCTTCGAGACGTTGCGCACCTGCGCATAGCCGATCAGCGCGGCCGCCGGGTCGCCGCCCGCCAGCGTGACGGTTTCGGCGCCCAGCTCGGCGGCCAGCTTCAGCGCATCGAGCGGCAACCGCCGCCGCGCGTCGTCGAGCCGCTGCGATTTCGGGGTTTCGATATAAACGGCGATCCAGTCGGCCTTGAGCCCCGCCGCCAGACGCGCCGCGGCGCGCACCAGCGTCGGCGCCTCCGGCCCCGGCCCGATGCACACCAGCAGCCGCTCGCGCGCCTGCCAGATCCGCGCGATCGAGCGATCGGCGCGGTATTCCCGCATCTGGGCGTCGACGCGGTCGGTCGTGCGCCGCAGCACCAACTCGCGCAGCGCGATCAGGTTGCCCTTGCGGAAGAAGTTGCGCACCGCGCGCTCGGCCTGCTGCGGCAGATACACCTTGCCGTCGCGCATCCGTTCGAGCAGCTCGTCAGCGGGCAGATCGACCAGCGCCACTTCGTCGGCCGCGTCGAACACGTGGTCGGGCACCGTTTCCCAGACGCTAATGCCGGTGATCGCGCCCACCACGTCGTTCAGGCTGTCGAGATGCTGGACGTTGACGGTGGTGTAGACGTCGATGCCCGCGTCGAGCAGTTCGTGCACGTCCTGCCAGCGCTTCAGGTGGCGCGAGCCCGTCACGTTCGAATGAGCCAGCTCGTCGACCAGCACGAGCTGCGGTCGGCGCGCGAGCGCGGCGTCGAGATCGAACTCGGCCAAACGCCGGCCGCGGTGCTCGAGCGCGAGCGGCGGCAGCAGGTCGAGCCCGTCGAGCAGCGCGGCCGTTTCGCGGCGGTCGTGCGTCTCGACGATGCCGACCAGCACGTCCACGCCCTCGTCGGCGCGCACGCGCGCGGCCTGCAGCATCGCTTAGGTCTTGCCGACGCCGGCCGACGCGCCGAAGAAGATCTTCAGCCGGCCGCGCTGCTGCTTCTCTTCCTCGCGCTGGAGCTTGTCGAGAAGCTGGTCGGGATCGGGGCGGTTCATGCGGAGGGCGGCGCGCCGGCGGCGGCGCAAGTCACGGTCGTGGCAAGCATTGTGGTGCTAAATCCCGAAAAAAGAAAAGGCGGCGCGGCCAGGCCGCGCCGCGAAAGAAGCCCGCTCCCGGTCAGTGCGCGGACTTCGTCGAGTCGAGCGCCAGGTTCAGCGCCAGGTTCAGCGCCAGAACGTTCACGCGCGGCTCGCCGAACAGGCCGAACTGGCGGCCCTGGGTGTGGGCGTCCGCCAGTTGCCGCACGGCGTCGGCCGACATGCCGCGCGCCTTGGCGACGCGCGCCACCTGATACAGCGCGGCGGCCGGGCTGATCTCCGGATCGAGGCCGCTGTCCGAGGCGGTGACCAGATCGACCGGCACCGGCTGGCTCAGGTCGGTGCCCGCCGCCTTCAGCGCGTCGAGGCGGCCCTTGACCTGATCGGTCAGCGCCGGATTGGTCGGGCCGAGGTTCGAGGCGCTCGAACCCTGCGCGTTTTGTACGGCATCGGCGTGGTGGCCGACAGGCGGCCCCAGAAGTATTGCGGCGCGTCGAACGGCTGGCCGATCAGCGTGGAGCCCGACCACCTTGCCGTTCAGCTCGATCAGGCTGCCGGACGATTGCGACGGGAACACCGCCGCGCCGAACGCCGTCATCACGGCCGGATAGGCGAGGCCCGTCACGGCGGTCAGCATAACGAACAGAACGACGAGCGGACGAATCATGGTTTTCATGGCGAGACTTCCTCGAAATGGCCTGGAAAGGCCTTATACCCAGCCGAGCGCGGCGAGCACGATGTCGATCAGCTTGCCTCTCTTGAATTTCGAGTGGGCGGATTTTTCCGGGTCAAGGGCGGGAGAAGCCCGGCGCAGCGAACCCTTGATGCGGAGAAATCTACGAGCACGCTTGAGGGCTCGGGCCAGGCAAA
This sequence comes from Burkholderia gladioli, assembly GCA_009914575.1. Taxonomy (GTDB): domain Bacteria; phylum Pseudomonadota; class Gammaproteobacteria; order Burkholderiales; family Burkholderiaceae; genus Burkholderia; species Burkholderia gladioli_B. Next base: position 2,959 of record WNEB01000056.1, on the reverse strand, counting down.
GCCTTGCGCCGCCTGGCCCCCGAGCCCGTCCGGCGGCGAGGACTTCCCCGCCTTGGGGCGGGGCTAGGGGTGGGAAGATACCGTTTTGCGACGTAGGTTTTCGTATCCCGGCGGCCCTTTTCACCCACTCAAATTTCAAGAGAGCCATCAGCTTGATGCCGACGGCACCAGGATCCCGCCGAGCCCGTAGATCAGCAGGTTGCGGCGCAGCAGCGTGGCCGCGCCGAGCGCGCGGTAGCGCACGCCCTTCAGCGCGAGCGGAATCAGCAGCACGATGATCAGCGCGTTGAAGATCACCGCGGACATGATGGCCGAGGCCGGCGTGGCCAGATGCATCACGTTCAGCGCGTTGAGCTGCGGATAGGTGGTGGCGAACGCGGCCGGGATGATCGCGAAATACTTGGCGATGTCGTTGGCGATCGAGAAGGTGGTCAGCGAGCCGCGCGTCATCAGCATCTGCTTGCCGATCTCGACGATCTCGATCAGCTTCGTGTGGTTCGAATCGAGGTCGACCATGTTGCCGGCCTCCTTCGCGGCCTGCGTGCCGGTGTTCATGGCGACCGCCACGTCGGCCTGGGCCAGCGCCGGCGCGTCGTTGGTGCCGTCGCCCGTCATCGCCACGAGGCGCCCGGCCGACTGGTGTTCGCGGATCGTCGCGAGCTTGGTTTCGGGCGTGGCTTCGGCGAGGAAATCGTCCACGCCGGCCTCGGCCGCGATCGCCGCGGCGGTCAGGCGGTTGTCGCCCGTCACCATCACCGTCTTGATGCCCATCTTGCGCAGTTCGGCGAAACGCTCCTTGATGCCGCCCTTGACGATGTCCTTCAGTTCGATCACGCCCAGCACGCGCGCCTCGCCCGGCGCGCCGTGGCCGCCCTGGCGCTCGGCCACCACCAGCGGCGTGCTGCCCTTGCGCGCGACGTCGTCCACCGCGCGGCGCACGTCCTCGGGGAACCGGCCGCCGTGCGCTTCGACATACTGACGAATCGCTTCGGCCGCACCCTTGCGGATCTCGCGATCGGGCAGATCCACGCCGCTCATGCGCGTCTGCGCCGAGAAGCCGATGAAGGTGGCCTGCAGCGCGGCCATGTCGCGCTGGCGCAGGTTGAAGCGGGTCTTGGCCAGCACCACGATGCTGCGGCCTTCGGGCGTTTCGTCGGCCAGCGACGACAGCTGCGCGGCATCGGCCAGCGCTTCCTGCGGCACGCCGGCCGCCGGCACGAATTCGGACGCCTGACGATTGCCGAGCGTGATGGTGCCCGTCTTGTCGAGCAGCAGCACGTCCACGTCGCCGGCCGCCTCGACCGCGCGGCCCGAGGTGGCAATCACGTTGGCTCTCTTGAAATTTGAGTGGGTGAAAAGGGCCGCCGGGGTACGAAAACCTACGTCGCAAAACGGTATCTCCCCCCCCCTAGCCCCGCCCCAAGGCGGGGAAGTCCTCGCCGCCGGACGGGCTCGTAGATTTCTCCGCATCAAGGGTTCGCTGCGCCGGGCTTCGCCCGCCCTTGACCCGGGAAAATCCACCCACTCGAAATTCAAGACAGGCATCACGTTGGCCTGCATCATGCGGCTCATGCCGGCCACGCCGATCGACGACAGCAGCCCGCCGATGGTGGTCGGGATGAGGCACACCAGCAGCGCCTCCAGCGCGGTGATCGTCACCACGTGGCCGGCGTTCATCGCCTGCACCGAGAAGATCGAGAACGGCAGCAGCGTGGCGGTGGCCAGCAGCATGACGATCGTCAGCGCGACCAGCAGTATGGTCAGCGCGATCTCGTTCGGCGTCTTCTTGCGCTTGGCGCCTTCGACCATCGCGATCATGCGGTCGAGGAACGCCTCGCCCGGGTGCGCCGTGACCCTCACGACGATCCAGTCCGACAGCACGCGCGTGCCGCCCGTCACCGACGAGAAATCGCCGCCCGATTCGCGGATCACCGGCGCGGATTCGCCCTTGATCGCCGATTTGTCGACCGAGGCCACGCCGTCGATCACCTCGCCGTCGGCGGGGATCACGTCACCCGTTTCAACCAGCACCACGTCGCCGCGGCGTAGATCGCTCGCGGTGGTGATGCGCACCGGCGATTTCGGATGCGGCTCGTTGAGCTTCTTGGCCATCACGTCCTTCTTGGCGCTGCGCAGCGAGGCGTCCTGCGCCTTCGAGCGGCCCTCGGCCGGCGCCTCGGCCTGACCGGCGAGCGCCGCGATCCAGAGAATGGTGGTCAGCACGCTGCCGACATAGACGCAGAACATCACCGGATTGCGGAACTGCGTGCGCGGCGTGAGTTTCTTGAACGAATCGACGATCGCCGGGCGCAGCAGCGCCGGGTCGAACATCGATCGCGTAGCGGAATGTTGATTCATTGTGATCCTCGATGGCATCGCGAACGATGCGCGGATTCGACTTCCCGTTTCCTGTTGGCGGGCGGCGGGCCGGCGGCGCGTGCCGCGCGGCCCGGCCCGCCCGATGCACGCTCAGCGCGTGCTCAATGCGATTTGGCGAACAGCATCAGATGCTCGACGCCGGGGCCGAGCGCGAGCGCCGGCACGTAGGTCAGCGCGCCCACCAGCAGCACCGAACCGAGCAGCAGCACCACGAACAGCGGGCCGTGCGTGGGCAGCGTGCCGCTGGTCGCGGCGATGCGCTTCTTGGCCGCCAGCGAGACGGCGATCGCCAGCACCGGCACGATGGTGCCGAAGCGACCGAACCACATCGCGATCGCCGTCAGCCAGTTGTAGAACGGCGTGCTGACCGTCAGCCCCGCGAACGCGCTGCCGTTGTTGTTGGCGACCGAGCTGAACGCGTAGAGGATTTCCGCCTCTCTTGAATTTCGAGTCGGTGGATTTTTCCGGGTCAAGGGCGGGCGAAGCCCGGCGCAGCGAACCCTTGATGCGGAGAAATCTACGAGCACGCTTGAGGGCTCGGGCCAGGCAAAGCCTTGCGCCGCCTGGCCCCCGAGCCCGT
>WNEB01000055.1 GCA_009914575.1 Burkholderia gladioli | reverse complement strand
GCGTGAGTGGCCGGGTCCATCGCTATCGCGACGCCGACATGGCGATGCGCTGGGCGGCCACCGGTTTCCTGGAAGCGGAGAAGCGCTTCCGCAAGCTCGGTGGTGCCAACGACCTCTGGATCCTCGCCGTCGCCCTGCATCGATCACTCGAAAAACGCGTTGACCATGATCGGGAGTCTGCCTAATCTATGAAACCCCGCCGTCCCAACCTTCAACTACGAATGGGACACCGCCCGCGTCGGCGTCATCAACCGTATGGCGGACCTCGCTCGTCCGCAATCCGTTCGTATCGCCTGAAATTATGCCCGTCGATGCTATTGCATCCTCACACTCGATTTATGCAACAACGCCTACCCCGGCGGCCCTTTTCACCCACTCAAATTTCAAGAGAGCCCGAAATGATTCGCGGTCGCGCGCTGCTGCAGAACGCCTATGCCGAACTGAACCAGCGCGTGGCCGAGCGCACGGCGGATCTGTCGCAGGCCAACGAGCAACTGCATAAGGAAGTGGGCGACCGGATCCGCGCCGAGCTCGAACTGCGCGCGGCGCACGACGAACTGGTGCACAGGCCAGCAAGCTCGCCGCGCTCGGCCAGATGGCGGTCGGCATCACGCACGAACTGAATCAGCCGCTCGCGGCGCTGCGCAGCTTCTCCGACAACACGCGCGTGCTGCTCGACCGCGGCGAGCAGGGCGCGGCGCGCGAGAACCTCGAAGCGATCGCTTCGCTGACCGAGCGGATGGGCAAGATCACCAATCAGCTCAAGCTGTTCGTGGGCCGCGCGCGGCCGCGCAACGAGCGCGCGCTGGTGTCGCGGGCGCTCGGCAACGTGGCCTCGCTGCTGCGCGACCGCCTGCAGGCGGTGACGCTCGACGTGCGGATCGACGATGCGATGCACCCCGGCACGGACGACCGCTTCGATCCCGCGCTCGAATATCCCGATCTGGTCGCGATCTGCGAGGACCTGCGCCTCGAACAGATCCTGATCAACCTGCTCGGCAATGCGCTCGACGCGGTGGCCGGCGTGCCGTCGCCGCGCATCGCGGTGCTGATCGAGGCGTCGGCGGGCAGCATCGCGATCACGGTGGCCGACAACGGCCCCGGCGTGGCGCCCGAACTGCTGCCGCGCCTGTTCGAGCCGTTCTTCACCACCAAGGAGATGGGGCGCGGCCTCGGCCTGGGGCTGGCGATTTCCTCGTCGATCGCGAGCGACGCCGGCGGCGCGCTGGTCGCGCGCAACGCGCCCGAGGGCGGCGCGGTGTTCGTCTTGACGCTGCGCCGGGCCCGCACGCATCATTCGCAGACGTTTGCCGTCGGCCGCTAGGACGGCCCGGCGCGACATCGATTCACATCGGGTGACACACATGGCGAACCGCCTTTAGGTTATCTATATCGAAGACGACGAACTCGTGCGTCGCGCGACCGTGCAGAGCCTGCAACTGGCCGGGTTAGACGTGACCGGGTTCGGCTCGACCGAGGCGGCCGAGAAGGCGATCCTAGGCGAGCGCGTGGGCGTGGTGGTGTCCGATATCCGCCTGCCCGGCGCGAGCGGGCTCGAACTGCGCGCGCAATGCCGCGAGCGCGCGCCGGACGTGCCGGTGATCCTCGTCACCGGCCACGGCGACATCACGATGGCCGTGCAGGCGATGCGCGACGGCGCCTACGATTTCATCGAGAAGCCGTTTCCGACCGAGCGGCTGGTCGAGACGGTGCGCCGCGCGCTCGAGCGCCGCGAGCTGGTGCTCGAAAACCTGGCGCTGCGCCGCGAGCTGGCGGTGCAGGGCGTGGTCGCGCCGCGCATCATCGACCGCAGCCCGGCCATCGAGCAGGTGCGCCGGCTGATCGCGAACGTCGCGCCCACCGACGCCTCGGTGCTGATCAACGGCGACACCGGCGCCGGCAAGGAACTGATCGCGCGCAGCCTGCACGAAATGTCGCCGCGCCGCGACAAGCCGTTCATCGCCGTCAATTGCGGCGCGCTGCCCGAGCCGATGTTCGAATCGGAGATGTTCGGCTACGAGCCGGGCGCGTTCACGGGCGCGGCCAAGCGGCGGATCGGCAAGCTCAAATACGCGTCGGGCGGCACGCTGTTCCTCGACGAGATCGAGAGCATGTCGCTCGCGTTGCAGGTCAAGCTGCTGCGCGTGTTGCAGGATGGCGTGCTGGAGCGGCTCGGCTCGAATCAGCCGATCCGCGTGAACTGCCGCGTGGTGGCCGCCGCCAAGGGCGACATGAGCGAGCACGTGGCGGCCGGCACGCTCCGGCAGGATCTGCTGTACCGCCTGAACGTGGTGACGATCGCGCTGCCGCCGCTCGGCGAGCGCCGCGAGGACATCGTGCCGCTGTTCGAGCACTTCATGCTGGATGCCGCCGTGCGCTACGGCCGCCCCGCGCCGCACCTGACCGACCGGCAGCGCGAAGGGCTCATGCAGCGCGACTGGCCGGGCAACGTGCGCGAGTTGCGCAACGCGACCGACCGATTCGTGCTCGGCGTGACCGAGGGCGTGGTGGAGGCGGGTGGCGGGGCCGAGGCGCGCGATGCTGCGGTCGGCGAGCCATCGCTGAAGGAGCGCGTCGAGCAGTTCGAGCGTGACGTGATCGCCGACACGCTGACGCAGACGGGCGGCGCCGTGGCCGCCACGGCCGACCGGCTCCATCTCGGCAAGGCCACGCTGTACGAGAAGATCAAGCGCTACGGCCTGTCGACCAAGGGCGACAGCGAGCGCTGAGCGGGCGCGCCATCTGGACGCGATAAGAAGGCTGGACGACAAGGGCAGGACGAAGGGCACAGGACGACAAAAAAGCCGGCGGCACCAGAGAGGCGCGCCGGCTTGTTGCCGAACGGGTGCTGCCGGGCGGTTCGCTCAGGCGTTGCTGTTGCCGAGCGCGTTTTGCAGCAGTTGATCGAGTTCCGCGCATTGCGGCTCGCCCACGTAGCGCTTCAGGATCTTGCCGTCCTTGTCGACCACGAAGGTGGTCGGCGTGAGCTGGACGTTGCCGAACTGTTTGGCGAGCGAGCCGTCGTCGAACGCCACCTTGAACGGCAGCTGGCGCGTCTTGACGTAGTTCGAGACGTACATCGGCGAATCGTAGTTCATCGCCACCGCCACGAATTCGAGGCCCCGGCCCTTGAAGCGGTTGTAGGTATCGACCATCTGCGGCATTTCCTTCATGCAGGTCTCGCAGCTGGTTGCCCAGAAGTTGACGAGATAGACCTTGCCCTTCAGGTCGGAGCCGGTGGACACCTTCTGGCCCGACAGCAGCGTGAACGTGGCATCGGGCACGCTCGACTTGCCGTTCAGCGCGAAGTAGCCGGCGACGGCGATCGCGACGGCGACGGCGACGGCGACGGCCGCAATCGCGGCATAGCGCAGCGGGCTCGCGCGGCGGGGGGAAACGGGGGCTTGGCTCATCGTCGGTACCTCGGAAGACTGCGGGGCCGCGCGGCACAGGTGCGCGGCGGCGATCATTGTAGCCTCACAACATGACGGGTATCGGTCGGCTCGCCTGACCGCGCCGCCAGGTCCGGCGCCCGCTCCGATGCGCGGGACGGCTTGACCGGCAAGGCTTTCGGGGCGATTCGCGATTGCGGTCGGCTCGCCTGTTCGGCCTTCGCTTATGCCCGGCATTTCGGTGCGCGCGGCCGCGGCGGCCGACGATAATGGCGGCTCGTGTGTTCCCTCCGGCCGATGGCCGCCGAGCCGCTCCATGTCCGTCCCCGTTTTCCTTGTTCGTTGCTCGACGATGCTGCGCCGCCTTCCGGCGCGGCGCCTGGCCGTGCTCGCGCTGGCGACGCTCGTCGCGGCCGCCTGCACGCCGGCGCTCGACTGGCGCAAGCTCCACAGCGACGCGGGCTACACGCTCGACCTGCCGGCCAAGCCCACGCTCGACGCGCGCGAGATCGCGATCGGCGGCGCGCCGATGACGATGCGGATGCAGGCCGCGCACTTGAGCGGCGCGGTATTCGCGGTCGGCACCGTGATACTGCCCGATGCGCGCCCGGCCACCCAGCAGGCCGCGCTCGAGGTGCTGCGCGGCGCGCTGTCGCGCAATCTGCGGGCACCCGCGGCCCGGCGCGACGTCGCCGTGGCGCGCGGCGCGCGGCGCGCATGTCTATCAGGCCGTCGCGATCGCCGACGCGCCGCTGCCGGCCGATGCGCTCGATCAGTTTTTCGGCTCGTTCAAGCTCGACTGAAGGATGCGTGCGCGTCGCCCAATATGTCGACGAATTGAAGGTCCGCTCGCAGGAAGCCGCGCTAATCGCCGGATTTCTCTGGACTTTTCCGCTATCCACAGCGGGTGTGGATAACTTTGTTGACAACCCGCTTCGCATCCCTGCACACCTTGCATCGCGTGCTTTCAAATGTGTTTCATCGGGTTTCGTCTTTTAAAAAACAATCGACAATTCAGTACCTTGCGCCGGTCCTTACAGGCACGCCGCATGCGTCGCGCTGACAGCGTTCGATCCCGGTAAATGTGTATAAGTCAAGTCTTGACAGGCTGATTTTTCGGCTCAAACCAGCTCTAGCTCGACGGCGCGCCGGTAGCGGATGGCCTCGCCGATCTGCGCGGCGTCCGGCGCGGTGTCGCCGGCCAGATCGGCGATCGTGCGCGCAACTTTCAGCACGCGGTAATAGGCCCGCGCGGACCAGTGGAACCGCTCGCCGGCCTCGCGCAACAGCCGTTCTCCGGTGGGATCGAGACGGCAGAACGCGTCCGTTTCGCGGCCGCTCAACATCTGGTTGGTCTTGCCCTGGCGCATCAGTTGGCGTTCGCGGGATGCGGCTACGCGCCGCGCCACCGCCGCACTCGGTTCGGCGGGCGTCGCGCCGCGCTCGGCCAGTTCGGTCGGGGACAGCGCGGGCAGCGCGATTTGCAGATCGATGCGATCGATCTGCGGCCCCGACAGCTTGCGCAGGTAGCGCGCGGACACCTCCGGCGTGCAGCGGCCCGACGGATCGCCGCGCCAGCCGGACGGGCAGGGGTTCATGGCCGCCGCCAATTGGCAGGCGGCCGGAAAATCGGCCTGCAGCGCCACGCGCGAGATTGTGATGCGGCCCGCTTCGAGCGGCTCGCCCAGCATTTCGAGCACATGGCGGTCGAATTCGGGCAACTCGTCGAGAAACAGCACGCCGTGGTGTGCGAGCGTGATCTCGCCGGGCTGCGGCGGATTGCGCCCGCCTACCAACGCCGCCGCGCTCGACGAATGATGCGGCGTGCGAAACGACCGCTTGCGCCATTGCGCGGGCGAAAAGCCGAGCCGGCTCGCCGACAGCAGCGCGGTCGAGGTCAGCGCCTCGTCGTCGGTCATCGGCGGCAGCAGGCTCGGCAGGCGCGCGGCCAGCATCGACTTGCCGGCGCCGGCCGCCGCGATTTCGAGTGCGCGTTTCGCACCCTGTTGCCCGACCACGTCGGCCAGGTCGGGCGCGGCATCGCCGGGTGCGGCGTCGGGCAGCGCGGCGACGATCGGTGCCAGCCGGGCGTCGGCTGCGCCGGACAGATGCGCGCAGAGCGAGGGCAGGTCGGGCGCACCGTAGACGGTCACGCCCGGCGCGAGCGCCGCCTCGGTCGCGCTCGCGCTCGGCAGGTACAACTCCGGCGCGGCAGATCGGCTCGCCGGCGTTTCGGCGTCACTGTCGGCGGCGTCGTTCCCGCGCGGGGCGCTTTCGGCCGCCAGCGCGCTGCGCGCGATCCCGCAGGCCATCGCGAACGCGCCGCGCATCGGCCGCAGCGCGACCGTCAGCGACAGCTCCCCGGCGAATTCGCGCCCCGCGAGCGCGGCCGGCGGCAGATCGCCGTTCGCGGCGAGGATGCCCAAGGCGATCGGCAGATCTAAGCGGCCCGATTCCTCGGCAAATCGGCCGGCGCGAGGTTGACGATGATGCGCCTCACCGGGAAATCGAAGCCGCAGTTCTGCAGCGCCGCGCGCACGCGTTCGCGGCTTTCGCGGACTTCGAGATCGGGCAGGCCGACGATCGCGAACGACGGCAGGCCGTTCGCGAGATGGATTTCAACGGTGACTTCCGGCGCGCGACCGGCAGCAGGCGCGCGCGAGCGCACGACGGCAAGCGACATGAGGCACTCCGTGGGGCAGATCCGCGGGCGGCGGGCCGCCCGGCGGGAGATTCCAGTGAGGTGCGCGCTTGCCGGCGTGGCGCGGGCGGATGAAGCGGGGAGCCGCGGCCCGGGCCGCGGCGGGAGGATCAGAGGCCCTAGGGGCGCTCCGTGAGCTTGCGCTCGAGGTCGGCCACGCGGCGCTCGAGTTCCTCGAGACGCGCGCGGGTGCGGGCCAGGACTTGCGTCTGCGTGTCGAATTCCTCGCGGGTCACGAGGTCGAGCTTCGAGAAACCTTGCGTGAGCATGGCCTTCACGTTGCGTTCGACGTCCTTGGCCGGCGAGTTTTTCAGCAGATCGCTGACGCGCGACTGCAGATCGTTGAAAACGTCGCTGGGTTGCTTCATGTGTTTCCCCCTTCTCTGCACAAAAAATGTGCAATTTTCGTTGCGTTCGTGCCCGCGATGCACGTATGAGCGGATTTGGTGCGTGCCGCGGACCCGTTTCCGGGCATCGCGCGCCCCGTGGCGGCGCGCGGGAGGCCCCGGATGTCCGTGCACTCTAACAACCTTCGATTACGCGCGCCAGCAACGAGCCGCCACGCTGGCCGTTAGGTCAGGCTCCGGGCGGCCCGCCGCCTCGCTTTTCGTCGATCGAAACGCGTTCGGACCGCGACTTGGCACGCGAGTTGCTGAGTGTGCTCCGCTACCTACGGAACGCGCTTGGTCGGACCTCCGACCTGACAACCAGAAAGCGAGAGGACTTCATGAAACTGATTACCGCAATCATCAAGCCGTTCAAGCTCGATGAGACACGCGAGGCGCTCTCGGCCCTCGGCGTCTCCGGCATCACGGTGACGGAGGTGAAGAGCTTTGGCCGCCAGAAGGGCCATACCGAGCTCTATCGCGGCGCCGAATATGTCGTCGACTTCCTGCCGAAGATGAAGATCGAGGCAGCGGTGTCCGACGATCTCGTCGACCAGGCCGTCGAGGCCATCGAGCGGGCGGCCAGCACGGGGAAGATCGGTGACGGCAAGATTTTCGTCACGCCGATCGAACAGGTTATCCGGATTCGCACCGGGGAGACGGGCGCCGACGCCCTGTAAATCAAACAGAACGACAAGCGACAAGAGGAAACCCAAGATGCGCAAACTTTTGATGTCACTGCTGATGGCCGGATCGCTCGTCGCGACCGGCATCGGCGCCGCGATGGCCGACGACGCGTCGTCCGCGCCCGCCGCCGCCTCGGCTGCCGTTGCTTCGGACGCCGCCGCCAGCGCCCCTGCCGCCAGCGCGGCCCCGGCTGCCTCGACCGCTCCCGCCGCACCGACCGCGCCCGTCTCGGTGGATTCCTCGAAGATCAATCAATTCCGGCGACACAGCCTGGATGCTGACCTCGGTGGCGCTCGTGCTGTTCATGACGATCCCGGGTCTGGCCCTGTTCTACGGCGGCATGGTCCGCAAGAAGAACGTGCTCGCCACGGTCATGCAGAGCTTCGCGATCACGGCGCTGATCACCGTGCTCTGGACGGTTATCGGCTACAGCCTCGCGTTCACGCCGGGTAACGGCTTCATCGGCGGCTTCTCGCGCGTCCTGCTCTCGGGCATGGCCTACGTGAAGGGCGACACGGCTACCACGCTGACCGTCAGCCACCTGGCCACGACGATCCCGGAATCGGTCTACTGCGTGTTCCAGATGACGTTCGCGATCATCACGCCGGCCCTGATCTGCGGCGCGTTCGCCGATCGCATGAAGTTCTCGGCGATGCTGGTGTTCATGACGATCTGGTCGCTGGTGGTGTACGTGCCGATCGCCCACATGGTCTGGGAACCGACCGGCTGGCTGGCAAGGGACGGCGTGCTCGACTTCGCAGGCGGCACGGTGGTGCACATCAACGCCGGTATCGCAGGCCTGGTCTGCGCCCTGGTGCTCGGCAAGCGCGTCGGCTATGGCCGCGAAGCGATGGCGCCGCACAACCTGGTCCTGACGCTGATCGGTGCCTCGATGCTGTGGGCGGGCTGGTTCGGCTTCAACGCAGGTTCGGCAGTGGCGGCTGACGACCGTGCCGGCTTCGCGATGCTGACGACGCAGATCGCCACGGCTTGCGCCGCACTGGGCTGGATGTTTGCCGAGTGGATCGCCAAGGGCAAGCCCTCGGTGCTGGGTATCGTGTCGGGCGCCGTGGCAGGCCTGGTGGCCATCACCCCGGCAGCCGGCTTCGTCGGCGTGGGCGGTGCACTGGTGATCGGTATCGCCGCAGGCGTGGTCTGCTTCTGGTCGGCCACGTGGCTCAAGATCAAGCTCGGCTACGACGACTCGCTCTACGCGTTCGGCGTGCACGGCGTGGGCGGTATCCTCGGCGCGTTGCTGACGGGCATGTTCGCGGTCAAGGACATCGGCGGCTTCGACGGCAGCCTGCTGGTTCAGGCCAAGGGCGTGCTGATCACGCTGCTCTACAGCGGCATCGTGACGTTCATCATCCTGAAGGTGATCGACAGACATGGTGATGGGCCTGCGCGTGACGGAAGAAGAGGAACGCGAAGGTCTGGACGTGATCCTGCACGGGGCGTTGTTGCATAAATCGAGTGTGAGGATGCAATAGCATCGACGGGCATAATTTCAGGCGATACGAACGGATTGCGGACGAGCGAGGTCCGCCATACGGTTGATGACGCCGACGCGAACGGAGACCTCGGTCGCCTGCGAGTCGATGTGACGCGCC
>WNEB01000054.1 GCA_009914575.1 Burkholderia gladioli | reverse complement strand
TCGCAACAGTGCCTGCTGCCTGAACTCCAGGCTGAACTCCTGCCCCTTTCTGCCTGCCTTGCTCTTGGTCATCGTCCACCTCCTATTGCGATAGTTAATCGCTTATAGGGGTGTCCGTGAAACGGGGCAAGATCACTTGACAGCCGGCTGGTGCGCTACTACTGCTTCGACTACGTGACGATGCCCTGCGATCGCGAGCGCATCGTCGAATCGGTCGGGCACGCCTACGGCATGATCACGCTGAGCGAGCCGCCGCTGGCGACCGCGCGCGGCGAGGGCGAGATGGTCGGCGCCTGCGAGGCGATGCTCGGGCTGTTCCGCACGCTGCGCAAGGTCGCGTCGACCGACGCGCCCGTTTTCATCTCCGGCGAATCGGGCACCGGCAAGGAACTGAGCGCCGTGGCGATCCACGAACGCTCGTCGCGCGCCGGCGCGCTGTTCGTCGCGATCAATTGCGCCGCGATTCCCCATCATCTGTTGCAGTCCGAACTGTTCGGCTACGAGCGCGGCGAATTTACGGGCGCGACGCAGCGCAAGATCGGTCGCGTCGAGGCCGCGCACGGCGGCACGCTGTTCCTCGACGAGATCGGCGACCTGCCGCTCGAAAGCCAGGCGAGCCTGCTGCGCTTCCTGCAGGAAGGGCGGATCGAGCGTCTTAGCGGCCATGCGTCGATTCCCGTGGACGTGCGCGTGATCTGCGCGACCCACGTCGACATGGAAACGGCGCTGCGCGCCGACCGGTTCCGCGAGGATCTCTATCACCGGCTGTGCGTGCTGAAGGTGACGGAGCCGCCGCTGCGTGCGCGGCAAGGACATCGAAGTGCTGGCGCGCCATATGCTCGACCGGTTTCGCGGCGACGCGAGCCGCCGCCTGCGCGGCTTCGCGCCCGACGCGATCGCCGCCATGCACAACTACACGTGGCCCGGCAACGTGCGCGAGCTGATCAACCGCGTGCGGCGCGCGATCGTGATGTCGGAAGGGCGCATGATCAGCGCGGCCGATCTGGAACTGACGGATTGCGCCGAATCGGCGCCGATCTCGCTGAACGCCGCGCGCGAGGCGGCCGAGCGGCGCGCGATCGAGATCGCGCTGCTGCGGCATCGCGGCCGGTTCGCCGAGGCCGCACGCGAACTGGGGTATCGCGCGTCACGCTGTACCGGCTGATGGTGGCGCACGGCATGCGCGATCGCGACGTCGAGACGATCGAGCTGGCCATGCCGGCCGCCGGCTGAGCGGCGCGAGGCTTGCTAGAATCGCGGGACGGGCCGCGCTGGCGACCGAAGGAACCCGCATGAAACAGTATCTCGATCTCGTTCGCACCATCCTCGACACCGGCTCCTGGCAGGAGAACCGCACCGGCATCCGCACCATCAGCATGCCGGGCGCGATGCTGCGCTTCGACCTGCAGCAAGGCTTTCCGACCGTCACGACCAAGAAGCTGGCGTTCAAGTCGGCAATCGGCGAGCTGGTCGGCTTCCTGCGCGCCACGCGCAGCGCGGCCGATTTCCGCGCGCTCGGCTGCAAGGTCTGGGATGCGAACGCCAACGACAACGCCGCCTGGCTCGCGAATCCGTACCGCACCGGCTTGGACGATCTGGGCGACGTGTACGGCGTGCAATGGCGCAGCTGGCCCGGCTACAAGGTGCTGGCGGCGCAGGCCGCCGCGCAGATCGACGATGCCGTCTCGCGCGGCTACCGCGTCGTGACCGGCTTCGAGGACAACGGCGTGCAGCAGGTGCTGCTGTACAAGGCGATCGACCAGCTGTGCGACTGCCTCGACACGATCATGCGCGACCCGTCGAGCCGCCGCATCCTGTTCCACGGCTGGAACCCCGTGAAGCTCGACGAGATCGCGCTGCCGGCCTGCCATCTGCTGTACCAGTTCCTGCCGAACGTGACGAAGCGCGAGATCTCGCTGTGCCTCTACATCCGCAGCAACGACGTGGGCCTCGGCACGCCGTTCAACCTGACCGAGGGCGCCGCGCTGCTCGAACTGGTCGGCCGGCTGACGGGCTACACGCCGCGCTGGTTCACGTATTTCATCGGCGACGCGCACATCTACGAAAACCAGATCGACATGCTGACGCAGCAGCTCGAACGCGAACCGTACGAAAGCCCGCGGCTCGCGATCGCCGACCGGGTGCCCGAGTACGCGAAGACGGGCGTGTATGAACCCGAATGGCTCGAACGGATCGAGCCGTCCGATTTCTCGCTCGAAGGCTATCGCCACCACGCGCCGCTGACGGCGCCGATGGCGGTGTAACGCACGGGGCGAGCACCCCGCTTTCCGCTGACCATGAAAAAGGGCTCTCTTGAAATTTGAGTGGGTGAAAAGGGCCGCCGGGGTACGAAAACCTACGTCGCAAAACGGTATCTCCCCACCCCTAGCCCCGCCCCAAGGCGGGGAAGTCCTCGCCGCCGGACGGGCTCGGGGGCCAGGCGGCGCAAGGCTTTGCCTGGCCCGAGCCCTCAAGCGTGCTCGTAGATTTCTCCGCATCAAGGGTTCGCTGCGCCGGGCTTCGCCCGCCCTTGACCCGGAAAATCCACCCACTCGAAATTCAAGAGAGGCTGAAAAAGCCCACGCCGTTTCGTTCGGCGCGGGCTTTTTTTGCGTTGAAGCGGGCGGGCGGCTGCGCGTCAGTGACGGCCCTGATGACCGTCGTTCGACGGCGCGTGCTGCGCGGGGGCCGGCGCCGGGCGCGGTTGCTCGACATGGGGCGGTGGTGCGGCGGGGCGCTCGAAGTGCGGCTGAGGTTGCGGGGCGGGGGCGCGGCTGCTCCATGCGCGGCTGCGGTTCGAAATGCGGTTGCGCGCGGGGCGCCATGCGTTGCGGCGCTTCGTGCGTGTGCGGCCGGGCGAACGACGGTTGCGGTACGTCCTGGCGCGGCTCGTTGCCCGTCTGCTGCACCGGCATGCGCGGCATCGTCGGCGCATGCGGCTGTTCGATTGGCCGCGAGACGAAGCCGTGCTGCATCGCGTTCGCCGTTTGCGGACGCTGCCCGTCGACGCCGCCCGCCTGCCCGAATGCCGGATGCGGTACGCCGTTTTCGCGCATGTCCTGCGGCTGGCCGGCGTGGAACGGCGCGTTCGCGCGCTGCTGCGCGATCGGCGCATGCGGCTGGGTCCACGACGGCATGTGCGCCGCGCCGGTTTGCCCTTGAGTGAAGTCGGGCCGCCCACCCGCCATCGGCGGACGCGGCACGCCGTTGCCCGCCGGTGCGGCCATCCCCGGCTGATGCGGTACAAAGCCGGCCGAAGGCGGCATGCCCTGGCCGCCCGCGGTGGCCGACCGCACGGTCGCCGGTGCGGGGCCGACGCCCGGGTTTGCGCCCGCCGGCCCGAGCGCCTCGCCGCCGAGTTGATCGCCCGGCCTGCGCTGGTCCGGCTGCAACACCGGCTCGGCGGCGTGCTGCTGCGGATCACGGGCGCTCCGGCGCCCGGCACGTTGCCGCCGTGCTGCGCGAACTGCTGCGCCTGCCGGTCGTGGAACGCGGCGGGCACGACCGGATTGCGCGTCGCCACGATCGGATGGCCGAGCGCCATGCGCGGTGGCTGGTAGCTCGCGTTGCGCAGCCCGCCCGCGAAGCTCTGCCGCACCGGTGCGATGCCCGGCGCGCCCGCGCCGAGATGCGCATTGCGCCACTGCCGCGGATCGACATGCTGAGCAAATCGCGCCGCCGGCTGGCCATGCACGAAAGCCTGCGCCGGCACGGCGGTCACGCCGTCGCGCACGCGGTAGTTGATGTAGAGGTGTTGTGGATGTCGACGTTGTTGACGATCGTGGTGCGGTTCACGCTCTCGTAGTAGCGTGGGCTCCAGCCGCCCCAGCCCGGTCGCCACGCCTCGTGCGGCGCGAGCGGGAACCACGCCACGCCGGCGGCCACCGCGCCGCCCACGGGCAGCCCGACGCTCCAGTCGAAGCCGCCGCCTCCGCCGCCGACGAAACCGACCAGTGCCGGCGAATAGCAGGGCGGCTCGGCCGCGACGACGGGGCCGGGCCCCCAGGCCCAACTGTCGTCGACATAGGCCCAGCGGCCGTAGTGATAGGGGGCGAAGCCCCACGGCGCGTCGTCGACCCAGGTCCAGCCCCACGGCGCCTGCCAGATCCAGTGGCCGGTGTGATACGGCGCCCAGCCGGCCGGCGTGCTGTTCGGCGTCCAGACGGCGCCGTATTCGGGCGTCTCGCGCCAGGTGCCGTTCGCGTCGAGATCCTGATAGCCCGGGATTTCGCGCGATACATAGCGCGCGGAAATCGACCGGTCCTCGGCCGCGTCGCGTGCGGCGGCCCAGCGGTCGAACGGATCGGCCGGCGGTGCGGCGTTGCTGGCGGTGCTCTGCAGGTCTGTGCCGGCGAACGTCAGTTGCTGGCCGGCCGCGATCGGGATATGGCCCGCCTCGCCGTAGGCGGTCGCGGCGCCGCGGCGCCGCGGCGCCGCGGCGCACGGTGAGGTTGGTCGAGGCGCCGTCCGGCGCGACATCGACGCGGTAGTCGCCCGGGCCGTCGAGCGCGAGCGCGAGGTTCGGCGTGTCGATCTCGTAGGCGCCGCCGGGCGCCAGTTCGCGCACGTGCGTCGACAGCGTGCCGACGCCCACCTTCAACTGCGTGCTGCTGTCGTCGAGATTGAGGATCGCGAGCGCGGTCGACTGATCGAGCCGCACGGCCGTCGAGCCGATATGCAGTTCCGAGCGCGCGCCCTGGTCGTTCCAGAGCTGGTCGCCGGTGGTCAGCGGGCGGTTGACGGTTGCGTACGACCAGTCGCTCGCGCCGGCCGGCTCGGTGGTGACCGGGCCGGACAGGTAATCGAGCCGCGCGACGCGCGACGGCGGATCGCCGCCGGCCTGCTGTGCCGCGGGCGCGCCGGTCGGTGCGGGCGGCGTCTGGGCGAATGCGGGCGGCAGCGCGGCGGCGAGCGTCGCGATCGCGAGCAGCGTCGAGGCGGCCAGCGAGCGGAGGGAATACGGAGCGCGGAGCGCGGTCATGTCGGACTCGAGATCGGATCGTCGCGGGCGCCTACCGGTCCCGCGTGCGCCCACTGTACCCGCGCCCCATGTATCCGGATCGCCGCTTTTGTAATGCGCGCCGCCACGGCGTAACAAAGCATGTCGCCGCGCGCGCGGCGCGCCGTTCCGCGTTTCTCGAGCAGACGCAGGCGGTGAAGCATGTCGCCGCGCGGCGCGCCGTCAGGCGTCCGTCAGCAGCGCCTCGAAGCTGCGTTGCCCGTCGGGCGTGATACGCAGCACGCGAGGCTGGCCGGCCGGTTCGACCCAGCGCGCGTCGAGCCAGGCGTCGAGCAGCGCCGCGCCGAGCGCGCCGGCCAGATGCACGCGCCGCTCGCTCCAGTCGAGGCAGGTGCAGGCGAAGCGCCACCTGCGCTGGCGCTGCGCGCCGATGTCGATGCGCCAGTGCCGCGCGAACGCTTCGGCGCCGAGCGGTGTCGCGTCCACCTCGCGGTCGCGCGCGGCGAGCCAGCCGCGTTCGAGCATGCTGTCGTACACGCGCACGGCCAGTTCGCCGGCCATGTGGTCGTAGCAGGTGCGCGCGTGGCGCATCGCCGGCGGCACGGTGCGCGCGGGGGGCGGCGCCGAGCGCGTGGCCGCCGTGGCCTGCACGAGATTGGCGAGCGCCTCGATCGAGGCGGCGATGTCGGGCGACGCGATCCGGTAATAGCGATGGCGCCCGCGCACTTCGAGCGCCAGCAGGCCGCCGTCGCTCAGGCGCGCCAGATGGGCGCTGCCGGTCGACGGCGAGATCCCGGCGATCTGCGTCAGCTCGCCGGCCGGGCGCGCGCTGCCGTCCATCAGCGCCCACAGCATCGCCGCGCGGTCGGGGTCGGCCAGCAGCGCGCCGATCCGGCTCAGGCCGGGAAAGTGCGGGTCGGTCGCAATCATGGGCGGCGCCTCGGGGACGATGGGAATCCGCGTAGTGTAGGCGGGCCCGGCACGCGATGCTTCATCCGATCGTGAAACGTGGAATGCGCGGGCCGCCGCGTAGAATGCGGCCATCCAAGTTCAGGGAGCGGACATCATGCGCGGAAGGATCAGGATGCTGCTGGCGGCGCTCGTGGCGGTCGGCTGCTGCGCGGGCTGCGCGAACGGCGGCGGCGCGTCGGACGGCGGCCACGGCAGCATCGAGATGTACGGCACGATCGATCAGGGCGTCACCGTCCACAACTGACGCGGGCGGCGCGCCGCCTCGCGCCGGGGCCGTTCTGCGGTCCGCCCCGTATAATCGGCGTTCCCACACGATACCGTCGAAACGGAGCCAAGATGTCGAACTCATCGCCCACTGCGCCCCTCGATCGCACCGAGACCGTGTTCCGTTTCCTCGCCGAACCCACGTCGGTGAACTTCGGCGGCAAGGTCCACGGCGGTGCGTTGATGAAATGGATCGACGAAACCGCCTACGCCTGCGCGGCGATCTGGTCGAGCCGGTATTGCGTGACCGTCAGCGTCGGCAATATCCGCTTCCAGCGGTCGATCCTGGTGGGCAATCCGGTCGAACTGAAGGCGCGCGTGGTCGCGACGGGCCGCACCAGCATGCACATCCTACGTGTCGGTGCACGCGGGCGCCCCGAAGGGCGGCGTGCTGCGCCAGACCACCGACTGCATGGTGGTGTTCGTCGCCGTCGACGAGAACGGCAACCCGCTGCCCGTGCCGCCGTTAGTGCCGAGCAACGACGAGGAGCGCCGGCTCCAGCAATACGCGATGGACGTGCGCGCCGCGCTCGACAAGATCGTCGAACTGAAGCCCGAGGAAGTCGCGAAGGGCAACGTCTGAGCGGCGCTTTCCCGCAAGCCAAAACGACAAGGCCGGCATTTGCCGGCCTTGTGCGTTGAGCGCGACGAGGCTCAGTGGTTGCCGATCATCTCGCCCGGCTTGACCCATTCGTCGAACTGCGCATCGGTCACGTAGCCGAGCGCCAGCGCGGAGGCTTTCAGCGTCGTGCCTTCCTTGTGCGCCTTTTTCGCGATCTGCGCGGCCTTGTCGTAGCCGATATGCGGATTGAGTGCCGTCACGAGCATCAGCGATTCGTTGAGCAGCGTGTCGATGCGCGGGCGGTTCGGTTCGATGCCCACCGCGCAGTGATCGTTGAAGCTCAGCGCGCCGTCGGCCAGCAGGCGCACCGACTGCAGCACGTTGTGCGCGATCATCGGTCGGAACACGTTCAGCTCGAAGTTGCCGCTCGCGCCGCCGAAGTTGACGGCCACGTCGTTGCCGAACACCTGGCAGCACAGCATCGTCACGGCTTCGGACTGGGTCGGATTGACCTTGCCCGGCATGATCGAGCTGCCCGGCTCGTTCTCGGGGATAGCCAGTTCGCCGAGGCCGCAGCGCGGGCCGCTCGCGAGCCAGCGCACGTCGTTGGCGATCTTCATGAGGCTCGCGGCGACGGTTTTCAGCGCGCCGTGCGCGAACACCAGCGCGTCGACCGCGGCCATCACCTCGAACTTGTTCGGCGCGGTCACGAACGGCAGTTGCGTGAGCCTGCCGATTTCGTCGGCCACGGTCGCCGCGAACTTCGGATGCGCGTTCAGGCCCGTGCCGACCGCCGTGCCGCCCTGCGCCAGTTCGTAGAGGTGCGGCAGCGTCGATTCGACGTGACGGATGCCCTGATCGAGCTGCGCCACGTAACCCGAGAATTCCTGGCCGAGCGTGAGCGGCGTGGCGTCCTGCAGGTGGGTGCGGCCGATCTTGACGATGTCGGCGAACGCCTTCGATTTCTCGTCGAGCGTGACGCGCAGGCGCTTGAGCGCCGGCAGCAGTTGCGTGTGGATCGCGAACGCGGCGGCGATGTGCATGGCGGTCGGGAACACGTCGTTCGACGATTGGCCGCGGTTCACGTCGTCGTTCGGGTGGACCTTGCGCGATTCGCCGCGCACGCCGCCGAGCAACTCGCTGGCGCGGTTCGCGATGACCTCGTTGAGGTTCATGTTGGTCTGCGTGCCCGAACCCGTCTGCCAGACGGCCAGCGGAAATTCCTCGGGATGACGACCGGCGACGATCTCGTCGGCGGCCGCGACGATCGCGTCGGCCTTGTCGCTGGCCAGCACGCCGAGCTCGCGGTTGACGCTGGCGGCCGCGCGCTTGATCAGCGCGAGCGCGTGGATCAGTTCGGGCGACTGCTTCTCGGTCGAGATCTTGAAGTTCTGCAGCGACCGCTGCGTTTGCGCGCCCCACAGGCGGGCGTCCGGCACGGCGATTTCGCCGAACGTGTCGCGTTCCATCCGTACTGCTTCGCTCATCTTGATGACTCCGTCACGGAAATTGGCTTCGCCGCGCGCGGTGGCGCGGCACGAAAGCGTAGGTAGGGACGGGAACCGTTCTGACGACGGCGTCCAGAGGCGACAAGCATAGCGCCGGGCGCGATTTTACGTCGGCTCGCGGCGCGGCTGGCAAAGGGACGGACGGGCGTGCGGGTATCGGTGCGGGCCGCGGGCGGAAAACGGGCGAAGCGGAACGCGGGCCCGGGGAGGCGGGAAGGCGGGCGACGACCCGCGCGCTCCGAACACGCGGGCCGCCGGGCGGTCGGTGTGCGCTGCCGCGCGCCGCGCGGGTCTTGATCTTGCCCTGATTTACGGACACCTATCTAAGCGACATTGGCCAGCTCGTACTGCTCTGGGCTGAGGTAGCCCAGGGTCGAGTGCAGCCGGATCCGATTGTAGTCAACCTCAATGTAGTCAAACACATGAGCCTTGGCCTGCTCCCGTGTGGCGAGGTGTTCACCATGGATGGCCTCGACCTTCAGACTGTGGTTCCAACTCTCCATTGCTGCGTTGTCGTAGCAGTTGCCTCTGGCACTCATGCTGGCGATCAAAGCGTATTGCTCCAACAGGGCGCGGTGCTCGCGCGAGCAGTATTGGCTACCACGGCCAGTATGCACGATCACTCCCCGAGGCCGATTGCGAGCAAACAGCGCCATGCGCAGCGCGTCGCAAACCAGCGTAGCCGTCATGCGCTCAGACATCGACCAGCCCACAACCTTACGCGAATACAGGTC
>WNEB01000053.1 GCA_009914575.1 Burkholderia gladioli | reverse complement strand
GAGCCCGTCCGGCGGCGAGGACTTCCCCGCCTTGGGGCGGGGCTAGGGGTGGGAAGATACCGTTTTGCGACGTAGGTTTTCGTACCCCGGCGGCCCTTTTCACCCACTCAAATTTCAAGAGAGCCAAAGTAGATTCGAAGAATCCGCTCCAGACCGATCGGCGGGCGGCCACGTTAACCCTTCGGGTAGTACGGCTCAATCGCCGTCAGCAACCGCGAACACGGCACGAGCTTCTCCATCTCGTCCAGGAAACGCTGACGCCTGGTCACGCGCTTCTTGCCCGCGCTTTCTGCTTCCGCAAAGCTCATCTGCCGTTTCATCGTCGTGGCTTCGTTCCGTGAACTGTCTTCTACAACGTCCTCGGCTACGTCAGAGATGACCGCCGAGTCGAATAAATCAGCGTTTCCTTAGGAGCCGCGATGACGCCCGAAACCGTCATGACGCTGGCGCACCAGGCGATGATGATCGGCCTGCTGCTGGCCGCCCAGCTGCTGCTGGTGGCGCTCGTCGTGGGCCTGGTCGTGAGCCTGTTCCAGGCCGCCACGCAGATCAACGAAACCACGCTGTCGTTCATCCCCAAGCTGCTCGCGGGGGTTGTGGCGATGGTGATCGCCGGGCCGTGGATGCTCTCCACGCTGGTCGACTACACGCGCGACATCCTGATGCACGTCGCCACGCTCGGCGTCAGCTGAGCGCCCCGCCGCGCCGATGTTCTCCGTCACCTACGCGCAACTGAACGGCTGGCTGACCGCCTTCCTCTGGCCGTTCGTGCGGATTCTCGCGCTGGTCGCCACCGCGCCGCTGATCGGCAACGCGGCGGTGCCGGTGCGCGTCAAGATCGGCGTGTCGGCGTTCGTCGCGATCGCCGTGGCGCCCGCGCTCGGGCCGCTGCCGCAGGCCACCGTGTTCTCGGCCGAGGGCATCTGGATCCTGATCAACCAGTTCCTGATTGGCGTGTCGCTAGGCTTCACGATGCAGATCGTATTCGCCGTGGTGGAAGCCGCCGGCGACTACATCGGCCTGCAGATGGGCCTCGGCTTCGCCACCTTCTTCGATCCGCACGCGGGCACCACGCCGATGCTGGGCCGCGTGCTCAACGCGTTCGCGATGCTCGCGTTTGTGGCGTTCGACGGGCATCTGCAACTGATCGCGGGGATCGTCGAATCGTTCTCCAGCGTGCCGGTATCGGTCGACCTGCTGCATCCGGCCGGCTGGCGCGTGATCGCTGGGGCCGGCATCAACGTGTTCTCGATGGGGCTGCTGCTCGCGCTGCCGGTGGTGGCCGCGCTGCTGATCGCCAACCTGGCGCTCGGCATCCTGAACCGCGCCGCGCCGCAGATCGGCATCTTCCAGGTGGGCTTTCCCGTGCTGATGCTGGTCGGGATGCTGCTGGTGCAGCTGATGGTGCCCAACATGATCCCGTTCTTTTCGCGCCTGTTCGACAACGGCTACGAGATGATGGGCTGCGTGGCCGCGGGCTTCCGTTAAAATTCGCCTCGCGTTGTGCAAACCGGCCCCGCGGTCGACCGTGCCCTGCCCCGTTTTCCGCCATTCATGCCCCGCTTCGCGCGCCGTCATCGGACGCGCCGCGAGCGGAGCCGCGCGAAAACGCCGGCGAGGCAGCGGCCGCCCGCCGCTGCGCCGGCCCGGTTTCGCACCCCAGAATGTTCGTCCGGTCGCCCGGCCCGCTCGGCGCTTTTCGCGCCCTGGAGCGCCGGGCGCGACCCTCGGTCCACCGTTCCCCCCGCGCCCGCCCTGCCCGCGCAAGCCGTGTTCGCTACACGGCGCACCGGCTATCGCCGCATGTCGCGGCGGATGCCGGGGAACCCTGAGCCGGCGCGCCGATCAAGCTTGATATGGATGGAAAACACGATGCAGAAGATCGAATCCGCCAGTCCCGAGGCCCGCTCCGCGGATCTCGCGGCGGACAACCTGGCGCGGCTTCGGGCGCTGTTCCCCGAGGCCGTCACCGAAGGCCCCGACGGCGCCGCGCTCGACCTCGACGTGCTGCGCACGCTGGTGGGCCAGCGCACCGTCGGCGAGGCCGACGAGAAATACGGCCTGGCCTGGCACGGCAAGCGCTGCGCGCGCCAGCTCGCGCTGACGCCGTCCACCGGCACGCTGCGCCCCTGCCGCGACGAAAGCCTGAGCTGGGACGACACGCGCAACCTGATGATCGAGGGCGACAACCTCGAGGTGCTCAAGCTGCTGCACAAGAGCTACGCGGGCTCGGTCAAGCTCGTCTATATCGATCCGCCGTACAACACCGGCAAGGAATTCGTCTACCCGGACAACTTCACCGACAGCCTGCGCCACTATCTCGCGCTGACCGGCCAGGCGACCGGCGGCGTGAAGGTCAGCAGCCACACCGAGGCGAGCGGTCGGTTCCACACCGACTGGCTCAACATGATGTATCCGCGCCTGAAGCTCGCGTTCGACCTGCTCGCGCGCGACGGCCTGATCGCCGTGCACATCGACGAGCACGAACTGGCCGCGCTGGTGCTGGTGATGCGCGAGATCTTCGGCGAGGAGAACGAGCTGGGCGTGGCCGTGTGGGACAAGCGCAACCCGAAGGGCGACGCGCGCGGCATCGCGTATCAGCACGAATCGATCGTGCTGTTCGCGCGCGACGCCGAATGGCGCTACGAGCACGCGCCGCTCAAGCGCCCGAAGCGCAACGCGCAACGCATGCTCGACGCCGCGCACGACGCGATCGCCGACACCGCCACCATCGCCGAGGCCGCCCAGGCCTATCGCGCCTGGCTGCGCACGCAAACCACGCTGTCGGGCGGCGAGGCGATGTACGACCGGCTGTCGCCGGACGGGCGCGTCTACCGGCTGGTGTCGATGGCCTGGCCGAACAAGAAGCGCGCGCCGGACGACTACTTCATCGCCCTCACCCACCCCGTCACCGGCAAGCCGTGCCCGGTGCCGGAGCGCGGCTGGCGCAACCCGCCCGCCACCATGCGCGAGCTGCTCGACAAAGGCCTGATCGAATTCGGCGCGGACGAAACCACGCAGCCGCAGCGCATCTATTTCCTCGACGAGAACCTGCACGAGAACGTGCCGTCGATCCTGCCGTTCGGCGGCTCGGACGATGCGCGCCTGAAGGCGCTGGCGATTCCGTTCGACCTGCCCAAGCCGACCGATTTCGCGACCGCGCTGGTGGGCTGGCTCACCGGCGGCGACGATCTCGTGCTCGACTGCTTCGCGGGCTCCGGCACCACCGCGCACGCGGTGATGGAAGCCAACGCCGCCGACGGCGACCGCCGCCGCTTCGCGCTCGTGCAGCTGCCCGAGCCGCTCGATGCGTCGAGCAAGGATCAAAAGGCCGCGGCCGAGTTCTGCGCGAAGCTGAAGCGCCCGGCGAATCTGGCCGAGATCACCAAGGAACGGCTGCGCCGCGCCTCCGCGAAGATCGTCGACGCGCATCCCGAGGCGGTCGTCGACGTGGGCTTTCGCGTGTTCCGGCTCGATTCCACCAACGTGGTGGAATGGGATCCGCGCGGCGCGAACGTGCAGCAATCGCTGCTCGACGCCGTCGAGCACATCAAGGCCGGCCGCACCGATCAGGACCTGCTGGCCGAACTGACGATCAAGCTCGGCCTCGACCTCTGCGCGCCCGTCGACACGCTGTCGATCGCCGGCAAGCAGGTGCACGTGATCGCCGGCGCGATCGTCGCCTGCTTCGCGGCGCGCATCGATCGTTCGGAAGCCGAAGTATTGGCGCAAGGCATCGTGGGCGTGCTCGACGCTGTCGATACGCCGCCCGTGCACGACGTGACCTGCGTGTTCCGCGACGGCGCGTTCGTCGACGACGTGGCCAAGGTGAACCTCTCGGCGATCCTCGAACAGCACGGAATCCGTTCCGTCCGGAGCTTGTGATGGCGCGCAACACGTTCGACGCGCAGGCTGCCGGCGCGCCGATGATGGAACTGCATTTCGAGGCCGATCTCGATTACCAGATCGAGGCGGTCAACGCGGTGTGCGACCTGTTTCGCGGCCAGGATGCGCATCGCGCCGCGTTCAGCGTGGATGCCGCCGGCGTCGGCGACGGCGAGACGAGCGCCGCGCGCCAGATGCCGATCGGCGTGGCCGATACGGCGCTCGCCGTCGGCAACCGGCTCGCGATCGACGAGGCCGCGCTCGCGCGCAACCTGGCCGACGTGCAGGTGCGCGGCGGTCTCGCGCCGTCGGGGCCGCTGGCGTCCACCGATTTCACCGTCGAGATGGAAACCGGCACCGGCAAGACGTACGTGTACCTGCGCACGATCTTCGAGCTGCATCGCCGTTATGGCTTCACGAAGTTCGTGATCGTGGTGCCGTCGGTGGCGATCAAGGAAGGCGCGCACAAGACGCTCGGCATCACGCGCTCGCATTTCCGCCGGCTCTACGACGGCGTGCCGTTCGACTATTTCCTGTACGACTCCACCAAGCTCGGGCAGGTGCGCCGGTTCGCGGCCAGCGCGAACGTGCAGATCATGGTCGCCACCGTGGCCGCGATCAACCGCAAGGACGTCAACAACCTCTACAAGCCGAGCGAGAAGACGGGCGGCGAAAAGCCGATCGACCTGATCCGCGCCACGCGCCCGATCCTGATCGTCGACGAGCCGCAGAGCGTGGACGGCGGCCTCGAAGGCCGCGGCAAGGAAGCGCTCGACGCGATGGCGCCGCTCTGCACGCTGCGCTATTCGGCGACGCACGCCGACCTGTATCAGATGGTGTATCGGCTCGACGCCGTGGATGCCTATGAGCGGTGCCTGGTCAAGCAGATCGAGGTGGCGTCGGCCGCCGTGGAGGATGCGCACAACAAGCCTTACGTGCGGCTCGTGTCGGTCAGCAACCGGCGCGGCACGATCGCCGCGCGCGTGGAGCTCGACGTGGCCGCGCCGTCGGGCATCGAGCGCCAGACCGTGACCGTCGGCGACGGCGATCTGCTCGAGCGCGTGACCCGCCGCGCCGTGTACGCCGATTACCGGATCGGCGAGATCGACACCACGCGCGGCAGCGAATTCGTCGAGCTGCGCTACCCGGGCGGCGAGGCGTTCCTGGCCGTGGGCGACGCGCACGGCGACGTCGATCCGCTCGCGATCCAGCGCGAGATGATTCGCAGAACGATCCGCGAGCATCTCGACAAGGAGCTGCGCCTGAAACTGCTCGGCGTTAAGGTGCTGTCGCTGTTCTTCGTCGACAGCGTGGAGCGCTACCGGCGCTACGAACCGGGCGGCGTGGCCGTGAAGGGCCCGTACGCGGCGATCTTCGAGGACGAATACAAGCGCGCCGCGCGGCTGCCGATCTACCGCGCGCTGTTTGCCGGCTTCGATCCCGACGTCGACGTCGAAGCCGCGCACGACGGCTATTTCTCGATCGACCGCAAGGGCGGCTGGACCGAAACCAGCGACAGCAACGCGAGCGGCCGTGAGAATGCCGAGCGCGCCTACGGGCTGATCATGCGCGAGAAGGAGCGGCTGCTGTCGTTCGCCACGCCGCTGCGCTTCATCTTCTCGCACTCGGCGCTCAAGGAAGGCTGGGACAACCCGAACGTGTTCCAGATCTGCACGCTGCGCGACATCCGCACCGAGCGCGAACGCCGCCAGACGATCGGCCGCGGGCTGCGGCTCGCCGTCGATCAGCGCGGCGAACGGGTGCGCGGTTTCGACGTCAACACGCTCACCGTGGTCGCGACCGAAAGCTACGAGCAGTTCGCCGCGAACCTGCAGAAGGAGATCGAGGCCGATACGGGGATCCGCTTCGGCATCGTCGATACGCATCAGTTCGCCGCGATTCCGGTGACGGGCGGCGACGGCGTCGCCGCACCGCTCGGCATGACGCGCTCGGCCGTGTTGTGGACGCATCTGCACGAAAGCGGCTTCATCGATGCGCAGGGCAAGGTGCTCGACGCGCTGAAGATCGTGCTCAAGGGCGGCGTGCTGCCGTTGCCCGAGGCGTTCGAGCCGTTGCGGCACCGGATCGTCGAGCTGCTGCGCAAGCTGTCGGGCCGGCTCGACGTGCGCAATGCCGACGACCGCCGCCAGCTCGCGCTGCGCACCGACGCGGCCGGCCAGGCCGTGGTGCTCGGGGAGGCATTCCAGGCGCTCTGGGGCCGCGTACAGGCCCGCACGACCTATCGCGTGAGCTTCGACGACACCGCGCTCGTCGAGGCCTGCATCGCCGCGCTGAAGGCCGCGCCCGAGGTGCCGCGCGCTCGGCTGCAATGGCGCAAGGCCGACATCTCGATCGGCAAGGCCGGCGTGGAGGCGACCGAAACCGCGTCGGCCGGCACCGTGGTGCTCGACGAGGGTGACGTCGCGCTGCCCGATCTGCTCACCGAACTGCAGGACCGCACCCAGCTTACGCGCCGCACGCTGGCCGCCGTGCTGACCGGCAGCGGGCGGCTCGACGCGTTCCGCATCAATCCGCAGGCGTTCATCGCGCTGGTCGGCGACGCCGTGAACCGCTGCAAGCGGCAGGCGCTGGTCGACGGGATCGCCTACAAGCGGATCGGCGACGGCGTGGTGTGGCCGCTCGCGCGCTTCGTCGACGAGCCCGTGACCGCCTATCGCAAGGACCTGCGCGAGGACGCGCGCAAGTCGATCACGACGGCCATCGCGGTGGATTCGGCGGCCGAGCGCGCGTTCGTCGACGCGCTGGAGGGCAGCGAGGCCGTGACGCTGTACGCGAAGCTGCCGGCGTGGTTCCGCGTGCCGACGCCGCTCGGCGATTACCGGCCCGATTGGCTGGTGCTGGTCGAGAAGGCCGGTTCGCCGAGCCAGTGCTACGTGGTCGAGATGGACAGCCGCGCCGACGACGCTGAGCTGCGCGGCCGCGAGCGCCGCAAGATCGGCTGCGGGGAAGCGCATTTCAAGGCGATCGCTGGTGGCCCGGGGGGGCAGGGGCCGGTGCATTTCGTGCGGGCGCGCACCGTGGACGATTTGCTGGGAGTGACGGGGCAGCGGTCGTTCGGGTTTTAGCGTTTCGGGTTCAGATGATCGAGGAAGGCCGGTGCGACGGGGTGTCTCGTGCCGGCCTTTTTTCATGGTGCGGCGTGTGCGCTGCGGATGCCGTCGATCATCTCGGTGAGCGTCTCGAACGCGGATTCGGGCGAGATCCGATGCGATTGCTGCCGCGCCGGATTGCGGTGCGCGATCCAGTCGCGGTACTGCTTGATCTGCTTGATGCGACCGATTCGATGGGGATCCACCTCGCCCTTGAACAGATCGCGTATTGCGGCGGATGCGCCCCGGCAAGCAGATGATGCGAGGCCTGGACGCGCTCGATGACGAAGCGCTCGAAGGTCGCAAACAAGGCCAGCACGGTGAGTTCGGCGGCCTGCTCCTCGGCCGGGCTTGCCTCGCCGGCGGCATGGCTCCGAAGCGGCGATGCCGTCTCGTCGTTGGCGGCCGGTCGTGTCGCCGTGGACAGACAGTCCTTGATGATCGAATAGGCGTCGAGTATGGGCCTCAGCGGGTTATCAGAGCTCACAAGCGGGCATGTCCCGAAGCAGATCGATGAACAGGCTTTCGTCGACACGCTGATGCCGCCGAAGATGCGGAGGCGTCCAGAACCAGGGGCCTGTCCGTAATTTCGTGTTCGAGGCATATTCTTGTCCCAAGGAGAACCTATGCCTCGAAAACCGAAAGCCAAGCCGGCAGAACTTCCGGCGATTCCCGCTGAGTTGCTGGAGCAGTTCGGCAATGGCCCAATGACAGCCGATGCCATCAACGCCGCCACGCTGGCGTTCAAGAAAGCGGGCTCTCTTGAAATTTGAGTGGGTGAAAAGGGCCGCCGGGGTACGAAAACTACGTCGCAAAACGGTATCTTCCCACCCCTAGCCCCGCCCCAAGGCGGGGAAGTCCTCGCCGCCGGACGGGCTCGGGGCCAGGCGGCGCAAGGCTTTGCCTGGCCCCGAGCCCTCAAGCGTGCTCGTAGATTTCTCCGCATCAAGGGTTCGCTGCGCCGGGCTTCGCCCGCCCTTGACCCGGAAAAATCCACCCACTCGAAATTCAAGAGAGGCATAAAGCGCTGATCGAGCGCGCGTTGGGCGGCGAAATGAACCATCATCTCGGCTATTCGCCCGGCGCCCCCAAGCCCCCGGAGATAAGCGACCAACGCAACGGCAAGGGCGTCAAGACGGTCCTGACCGAAGACGGCCCGATCCGTATCGAGGCGCCTCGCGATCGCGACGGCTGCTTCCAGCCACTGCTCATTCCCAAGCACGAACGCCGCTTCACCGGCTTCGACGACAAGATCGTGGCGATGTACGCACGTGGCATGACCGTGCTAGAAATCCAGGCCTTTCTGCTCGAGCAGTACGGCACCGAGGTGTCGCCTGATTTCCTCAGCTCCGTCACCGATGAAGTCATGGCCGAGGTCACGGCCTGGCAAGCCCGGCCGCTTGAACTGATGTATCCGGTCGTCTTCTTCGATGCCTTGCGGTCAAGATCCGGGAAAACGCCGTCGTGAGGAACAAGGCCATCTATCTGGCGCTGGGCGTGTTGCCCGATGGAACGCGCGACATTCTAGGGCTCTGGATCGAAGGGACCGAAGGCGCGGTGCGCGTGTCAAGGTAGTTGTCGCCTCTGTCATGCAACTTCAGCCTGCTTACGAACCCTGATTCCGGCCTCGTGGACGATTGCGTCGCGCTCCGGGTTGAGCGCGACGGTGCCGAGCGGCGTCCAATTGCGTGTCTGGCCCGACCAGCGGGCCGGATGGCGTTCGCGGGCCGCCAGATACACTTCATGCCGTGCGGCCAGAATCGCGACATCCTCGCCAGCATGTCGCTGCGCCGGCGTGACGTAACGGATGCCGCTGTGCCGATGTTCGTTGTTGTACCCGTGCACGAAGCGCATCGACCATTGCCGCGCGGCGTCCAGATCGGCAAAGCCGTGTGCCGGGAACTCGGGCCGGTACTTGGCTGGGCGGAACAGCGATTCAACGAACGCGTTGTCGTCACTCACGCGCGGTCGCGAGTACGAGGGCTTCACGCCGAGCCAGTGGAGCATCGCCAGCACCGTCGTGGCCTTCAGCGTAGAACCGTTGTCACCG
>WNEB01000052.1 GCA_009914575.1 Burkholderia gladioli | reverse complement strand
GGCGCGTCACATCGACTCGCAGGCGACCGAGGTCTCCGTTCGCGTCGGCGTCATCAACCGTATGGCGGACCTCGCTCGTCCGCAATCCGTTCGTATCGCCTGAAATTATGCCCGTCGATGCTATTGCGTCCTCACACTCGATTTATGCAACAACGCCGGCCAGACCATCAAGGCCTACGAACTCGACAAATACGCCGACGTGGTGATCCGCCCGAACCTGGCCGCGATGAGCGCCAGCAGCGATTTCACACAGCGCAACGCCGCGATCCTGGCCGGCGAGGAAGCGGCCGCGAAAATCATGCCCGAACTGAAGAGCAAGCTGGCCGCCGCCCAGGCCCGCGCGGCGGCTTGACGCGCCAAAGCACGAAACCCCGGGCGCCTTGCGGAGACCGGGGGTGATTCGGAACGACGGGATGAACGGGCCGACAGGCTGGCGCTGGCTGCGCGCCCCGCGCCTTATTACTGATTCCCGAGTTGAAATCCGAGCCGCTGACGCCGAGCGTGGCGCTCACGCGCTGACGCAGGTCGTCGGGCTTGCCGTCGAAGTGCGATTCGATCCGGCGTGCGCCGTCGAAACGCTTTTCCCAGTAGCTGTTGTCCATGTCGTCGACGCGGATCGTGCTGCCGGTGGACGGCGAATGCACGAACTTGTTGTCGCCGATATAGATGCCGACGTGCGAGGCCGCGCGGCGCATCGTGTTGAAGAACACGAGATCGCCCGGCTTCAGTTCGCTCACGCGCACCTTTTCGCCGACGCGGCTCATCTCTTCGGCGCGACGCGGCAGCGACATGCCGAGCGTGTCCTGGAACACGTAGCGCACGAAGCCGCTGCAATCGAGCCCCGAATCCGGCGAATTGCCGCCCCAGCGGTAACGCACGCCGATCATGTTCAGCGCGCCGACCACGACGTCGCCGGCCCTGCCGGCCATGCCGGACAGGAACGACTTCGCGCTGCTCGTGCTCGACGAGGCGACCGGTTGCGTGGCGGGGGTGGTTTGGGAGACGGAAGACGAACCCGATTGGCTCGTGAGCGTGACATCCTGGTTAAAACGGACGGCATCGTCGGCGAACGCGCCGGAAGATGCGGATACCAGAACGCAGACGACTAGCCCGGCGACAGCGCGCGTGCAGGCTTGAGTAAGAGATCGATGCTGCATCGGTCGGTAATTTTGTGCTTAAAATCAGCTGATTGGCGGAAATTTCGATCAATGCTAGCCAGACGGTATTTGTTTGTCAAAACGAATTGAAAAAATCAATCACAATCTGCACATCATTGGGGCAACTCAGTCACATCAACGGCTTCCAGCAGTTTCCGCGTATAAGCATGTGACGGTTTCGTGAAGATTTTTCCGACCGCGCCCGTTTCGACGATCGCGCCGTCCTGCATCACCGCCACCCGGTGCGCCATCGCGCCGATCACCTCGAGATCGTGGCTGATGAAAATGTAGCCGAGGTTGTATTTCTGCTGGAGGCCGGCCAGCAGCTTCAGCACCTGCTGCTGGATCGACACGTCGAGCGCGCTGGTGGGCTCGTCGAGCACCAGCACGCGCGGCTCCAGCACCAGCGCGCGGGCGATCGCGATGCGCTGGCGCTGGCCGCCCGAAAACTCGTGCGGATAACGGTGCAGCAGCGTGCGGTCGAGGCCCACCTCGCGCAGCACGGCCACCACCCGATCGCGCCGCGCCGCATCCGACAGCTCCGGGCGATGCAGCGCCAGCCCTTCGCCGACGATCCGCTCGATCGTGTGACGCGGTGACAGCGAACCGAACGGATCCTGGAACACCACCTGCATGCGCGCGCGCAACCGCCGCGCGTCAGCGCCGCGCCAGTCGGCCAGCGGCCGGCCGTCGAATTCGATCGCGCCGCCCGCGATCGGCTGCAGGCCGAGCAGCGCCATCGCCAGCGTCGATTTGCCGGACCCCGACTCGCCGACCACGCCGAGCGTCTCGCCCTGCCGCACCGACACGCTCACGCCGTCGACCGCCGTGAAGCTGCCGCTGCGGAACCAGCCGCCGATGCCGGGCAGCTTCTGCCGGTAGCGCACCGTCACGGCCTGCGCGTCGAGCACCACCGGCGCGATCGGCAGCACCGGCGCCACCGTGCGCCGCGGCCGGCTGTTCAGCAGCTTGCGCGTGTACGGATGTTCCGGGTCGGCGAAGATCCGTTCGACCTCGCCATGCTCCACCAGCCTGCCCTTCTCCATCACCGCCACGCGCTGCGCGAAGCGCCGCACCAGGTTCAGGTCGTGCGTGATCAGCAGGATCGCCATGCCGCGCGTCAGTTTGGCATCGCGTTGCAGGTCGAGCAGCAGCTCGACGATCTGCGCGCGGATCGTCACGTCGAGCGCCGTGGTGGGCTCGTCGGCCAGCAGCAGGCGCGGCCGGCAGGCCAGCGCCATCGCGATCATGGCGCGCTGGCGCTGGCCGCCCGACAGCTGATGCGGGTAGCTGTCGACGCGCCGTTCCGGCTCGGCGATGCCGGTGCGCCCGAGCAGCGCGATCGCGCGGGCGCGCGCCTCGCGCTTCGACACGCCGTCGTGCAGCACGATGGTTTCCACGATCTGGTCGCCGACCGTGTAGAGCGGGTTGAGCGCCGTCATCGGCTCCTGGAAGATCATCGCGATCTCCGAGCCGCGCAGGCCGCGCATCGCGCGCTCGCCGACCGTGGCGAGATCGCGCCCGTCGAACCGGATGCGGCCCGTCACCTCGGCGTCGCGCAGCAATTGCAGGATCGCCAGCGCCGTCACGCTCTTACCCGAACCCGATTCGCCGACCAGCGCGACGCGCTCGCCGCGGCCGATCGCGAGCGAGACGCCGTCGACGGCCGGCGTGTCGCCGAACGTCACGCGCAGGTCCCCGATCGACAGCAGCGGCTCGACCGCCTGCGCCGGCGGTTGCGGCTGCATCGAAGCCGGCGTCATCGCGCACCTCCGGCCGCGCACGAGGTGTCGGCGATCCGCGAATCGAGCGCGTTGCGCAGCGCGTCGCCCATGAAGGTCAGCAGCAGCAGCGTCAGCACCAGCACCACGAAGGTGGCGAGCGAGATCCACCACGCGTCGAGGTTGGCCTTGCCCTGCGCCAGCAGCTCGCCCAGGCTCGGCGTGGGCGGCGGCACGCCGAGGCCGAGAAAATCGAGGCTGGTCAGCGCGACGATCGACCCGCTCATGCGGAACGGCAGGAACGTGGTGACGGGCGTGAGGCTGTTGGGCAACACGTGCCGCCAGACGATCTGCCAGTTCGACAGGCCCATCGCCCGCGCCGCGCGCACGTAATCCTGCGTGCGGTTGCGCAGGAATTCGGCGCGCACGTAGTCGGACAGCCCGATCCAGCCGAACACCGACGCCAGCACGATCAGCAGCAGGAAGCTCGGCTCGAAGATCGACGCGAAGATGAACAGCAGGTAAAGCTCGGGCATGGCCCCCCAGATCTCGATCAGGCGCTGGCCGACGATGTCGATGCGCCCGCCGTAGAAGCCCTGCACCGCGCCGGCCGCGATGCCGAGCAAGGTGCCGATCAGCGTGACCACCAGCCCGAATTCGACCGACACGCGAAAGCCGTAGACGAGCCGCGCGAGCAGGTCGCGGCCCTGCGCGTCGGTGCCGAGCCAGTTGTCGCGCGACGGCGGCGCCGGGTTCGGCAGCGCCGAGAAGTAGTTCAGCGTGGTGTACGAATAGCGGTTCGGCGGATAAATCACGAAGTTGCCGGGCGCGTCGAGCTTCCTGCGCACGTACGGGTCGAGATAATCGGCCGGCGTCGGAAAATCGCCGCCGAAGGTGGTTTCGGCGTAATCCTTGACGATCGGGAAGTAGTAATGGCCGTCGTAGCGCACCACCAGCGGCCGGTCGTTCGACCAGAGCGGCGCGGCAAGGCTGGCGGCGAACGCCACCACGAAGATCACGAGGCTCCAGTAGCCGAGACGCTGGCGGCAGAAGCGCTGCCAGACGCGGCGCGCGGGCGACGGCGAGACGCGCGCGCGCGCCGCGTCGATCCGGGGAGAAACGGCGGCTCGGCTCACGTCAATGCTCCAGTCGGTCGAATTGGATGCGCGGGTCGACCCACACATAGCAGAGGTCGGAAATCAGCTTGGTCACGAGGCCGATCAGCGTGAACACGTACAGCGTGCCGAGCACCACTGGGTAATCGCGGCGGATCATCGATTCGTAGGACAGCAGGCCGAGCCCGTCGAGCGAGAACAGCGTCTCGATCAGCAGGCTGCCCGAGAAGAACGCGCCGACGAACGCGGTCGGAAAGCCCACGATCAGCGGCACCAGCGCGTTGCGGAACACGTGTTTCCAGAGCACGCGCCGCTCGCCGAGCCCCTTGGCGCGCGCGGTCAGCACGTACTGCTTGCGGATCTCGTCGAGAAACGCGTTCTTGGTCAGCATCGTGATGGTGGCTAAGCTGCCCACCACCGAGGCCGCGATCGGCAGCACCAGGTGCCAGAAGTAATCGAGGATCTTGCCGCCGATGCTCAGCTGCGCGAAGTTGTCCGACGTGAGGCCGCGCAGCGGGAACCACTGCCAGAACGAGCCGCCCGCGAACAGCACCAGCAGCAGCACGCCGAGCACGAAGCCCGGAATCGCGAAGCCGATCAGCACCGCGAGGCTCGACGCCACGTCGAACGGCGTCCCGTTGCGCACGGCCTTGGCGATGCCGAGCGGGACCGAGATCAGGTAACTGAGCAGGAACGTCCAGAGGCCGATGCTGATCGACACCGGCAGCTTCGACACCACCAGCGACGCCACGCTCTGATGATGGAAATAGCTCTGGCCGAGATCGAAATGCGCGAAGCGTTCGAGCATCAGGCCGTAGCGTTCGAGCGGCGGCTTGTCGAAACCGTACAGTACCTTCAGCTGCGCCAGCTGCTGCGGATCGACGCCCGAGTAGCCGCGCAGGCCGAACGGCGTGTGGCCCTGCTCCGCGCCCTTGCGCAGTTCCTGCGCCGCCTGTTCGACCGGGCCGCCCGGCACGAACTGGATCACCGCGAACGTGATGGTCAGCACGCCGAGCAGGGTCGGAATCATCAGCAGCAGGCGTTTGAGGATGTAGCTCCACATAGTCGAAGTCGGGACGCGGTTGACGCAACGTTAGCGGGACGACGACCGCGCGGGCTGCGCGGGACGGACGGGGCGCGAGACGGGAACGCGGCGAGGCGTAACGGCGGCGGCCATCGCTCAGTCGCCGGACGGCCGGCCGTGCGCGGGCGTGGCCCACCACATCGACGCGATCCAGTCCTCGGCGGAATAGTACAGCGGCAAGGTCGCCGGATAAGCCAGCGTGCGCTTGTAGGCAACGCGGTGCACGGGGTTGTACCACTGCGGGATCGCGTAGTAGCCATGCATCAGCACGCGGTCGAGCGCATGGGCGGCGTCGAGCAGTTTCGGGCGCGTCTGCGCCTGCCCGAGCGAGGCCAGGATCGAATCGACGGTCGGCGATTTCAGCCCGATCATGTTGTCCGATCCGGCCTGATCGGCGTAGCGGCTCGCGAAGCGCGCCACCTGCTCGCTGCCCGGCACCTGCACGCCGGTGTAGCGCACGGTCGTCATGTCGTAGTCGAACGCGTCGAGCCGCTTTTGCAGCAGCGCGAAATCGGCCGCGCGGAAGCTCGCCTCGATGCCGAGCTTGGCGAGATTGCGCTGATAGGCCGTGACCACCGGTGCCATCGCGCTGCCCGAATCGTCGAGGATCTCGAAGCGGAACGGCTCGCCCTTCGCGTTGCGCAGCGCGCCATTGCGGTAGGTCCAGCCGGCTTCGGCCAGCAGCGCGCGCGCCTTCAGCAGGTTGGCGCGCAGCGAGCCGGGCGGATTGGTGGACGGCTGCTCGGGCATCGGCCCGAACACGGTCGGATCGAGCTGCCGGCGCAGCGGTTCGAGGATCGCGAGCTCGCCCTCGTCCGGCGTGCCGGTAGCCTGCAGTTCGGTGTCGGCGAAATAGCTGTTCAGCCGCGTGTAGCCGCCGAAGAACAGTTGCCGGTTCAGCCATTCGAAGTCGAACGCGAGGTCGAGCGCCTCGCGCACGCGCACGTCCTGGAACAGCGACCGGCGCAGGTTCATGAAGAACCCCTGCATGCCCGCGCCGTTATGCTGGCGGAATTCGCGCTTGACCAGCTCGCCGCTGTCGAAGCGCTTGTCGATGTCGCGCCGCACCCAGTTGCGCGCGATGTATTCGACCATCGCGTCGTATTCGCCCGCCTTGAACGCTTCGAGGCGCGGGACGCCGTCGCCGTACAGCTTGTAGACGATGTGCGCGAAGTTGTTGGTGCCCACGCGCACTGGCAGGGTGGCCCCCCAGTAGTTCGGATCGCGCCGGTAATCGATGGTGCGACCGCTGTCGTAATGATCGATCACGTAGGGGCCGCTGCCGATCGGCGTCTCGAACGCGAGTTGATCGAACGCCACCTGCGAGCCGTCCGGCTTCGCCCCCCACTTGCGCGAGAACACCGGAATCGCGCCGGCGATCAGCGGCAACTCGCGGTTCGCGCGCTTGAACTCGAAGCGGACCGTGGCCGCGTCCACCGCCACCGCCCGCGAGATGTCGGAGAAATACGCCGCGTATTGCGGCGCGGCCTTCGGGCTTTTCAGCGTGTCGAACGCGTACTTGACGTCGGCGGCCGTGACGGGATCGCCGTTCGAGAAGCGCGCGCGCGGGTTGATGTGGAACGTCACGGACAGCCGGTCCGGCGCGATCGCGATGTCGTCGGCCAGCAGGCCGTAGGCGCTGGCCGGTTCGTCGGCGCTGCCGGTGGTCAGGCTCTCGAACAGCATGCCGATGCCCGGCGCCGGGTTGCCGCGCAGCGTGAACGGGTTGAACTTGTCGAAGGTCGTGAGCCGGTTCGGATTCGCGAGCACCAGCGTGCCGCCCTTCGGCGCATCGGGGTTCACGTAGTCGAAGTGCTTGAAGCCGGCGGGATATTTCGGCTCGCCGTATTGCGCGATCGCGTAGACGGCATGAGCGGGCTGCGCGATGCAGGCGGTCAGCGCGAGCAGCCAGGCCGCGCGACGCGAGGCGGAACCGCGGACGGCGCCGGCCCGCGCCGACCGAAGCGCCGCGACGCCGGTGCTGGCGCTATCGAACATCGTGGCAAGGGCCGCGGCGGCGGGTGCGACACGGCGGGACGCGGCGGTCCGGAACGACGAAATCGGCATGAGACGGAATCGCTAGTGGATCGGTGGCTGTGTCGCGCATTCTACCGAGTCCGTTACCGCGAGGGGGCATTCGCGCGAGCAGCGTGGCCGCCCGGCGCGCGCCCAAAGAAAAACGGCTCTCTTGAAATTTGAGTGGGTGAAAAGGGCCGCCTGGGTACGAAAACCTACGTCGCAAAACGGTATCTTCCCACCCCTAGCCCCGCCCCAAGGCGGGGAAGTCCTCGCCGCCGGACGGGCTCGGGGGCCAGGCGGCGCAAGGCTTTGCCTGGCTCGAGCCCTCAAGCGTGCTCGTAGATTTTTCCGGGTCAAGGGTTCGCTGCGCCGGGCTTCGCCCGCCCTTGACCCGGAAAAATCCACCCACTCGAAATTCAAGAGAGACGACTTTCCGGACCGTCCCACTTTCGTATGCGGTCTTTTTCCGATGAACGGTCCAGTCTTCGCCCCGGCGCAACGGCGCACGCGAGTCAGGCATACGTGTCTCGCCGCGCGCTTGTCGCCGCCCCTCGCTTCGCAGTCCTTCGCTCTCCTCTCGATCTCCGGTCGGGCCCGCATTCGCGCGCCGCTTCGTTCCGAGCGTGCGTCATGGCAGTGACGCTCACGCGTAACGCCACCGCGGCAAGCACGCCGGCGCGTTCGGGCCGCGTGATCGAAATCGACTTCTTCCGCGGCATCGTGCTGCTGATGATCGTCGTCGACCATATCGGCGGCAGCATCGTGTCGAAGTTCACGCTGCATTCGTTCGCGCTGTGCGATGCCGCCGAGGTGTTCGTGTTCCTCGGCGGTTTCGCGGCGGCGAGCGCGTTCGTCTCGATGTCGGAGCGCTACGGCGCCGACGTCGGGCGCCGGCGCTTCATGCGGCGCGCGGTGCAGATCTATCGCGCGTTCCTGGCCACCACCACGCTGATGCTGGTGGTGTCCGCCGTGCTCGATCATTACGGCATCGAATCGCCGAATCTCGCGCTCGACGATGTCAGCGTGATGCTTGCCACGCCGTTGACGGGCCTGGTCGAAGTGCTGACGTTCCAGCGTCAGCCGTATCTGGCGTCTGTGCTGCCGATGTACGTGCTGTTCGCGCTCGCCGTGCCGGCCATCGTGCCGCTCGCGCGCCGCTGGCCCGTGTGGCTGTTCGCCGGCAGCTGCGCCGCGTGGCTCGCGTCGGGGCGGCTCGGCGCGCAACTGCTCAACACACCGTCGTTCAAGTGGAGCTTCAACCCGTTCGCCTGGCAACTGATGTTCGTGCTCGGCGCGCTGGTGCGCTGCCAGCCGATCTATCGCAGTCTCGCGGCCAGCCGCTACGGCGCGGTGCTGACCGGCGTGGCGCTCGGCATCGCGCTGGTGTGCGCGTACTACAAGCTGTTCTCTGGGCTGCCGCTGCCCGAAGGCGTGATGAAGCGCGACCTGGCGTGGCCGCGCGTCGTCAGCTTCCTCGCGGTGGCGTGGCTGATGGCCGATCTGGTGCGCTCGGGCTGGGTAGGCAAGCTCGCGCACGCGGTGCAGCCGGTGGTGGCCGTGGGGCAGCGCGGGCTGGTGTGCTACGTGGTGGGCACCGCGATTTCGCTCACGCTCGATTCGCTGATGCACCACGCGGCGGCGAGCCCGCGTTTCTCGCCGTTCGGCGTGGGGCTCGCGGCCGACACGATCGCGCTCGGCTGCCTGCTGATGCTCGCGAGTTCGGGCGGCTGGCGGCAGCGCATGCGGCGCGCGCCGGCGTAAGACGCAACGCGATGAAGCGCCGGGCTCCGGCGCTAATG
Source organism: Burkholderia gladioli (assembly GCA_009914575.1). Taxonomy (GTDB): domain Bacteria; phylum Pseudomonadota; class Gammaproteobacteria; order Burkholderiales; family Burkholderiaceae; genus Burkholderia; species Burkholderia gladioli_B. The sequence continues at coordinate 341 of WNEB01000052.1, read as the reverse complement.
AGATGGTCACCCCCACCCTACACGCGGGTTACGCTGTAGGGTGTTTTTCTTTCTGGAGAGGCCATCATGCAAGACGCGACGCTGGTTGGGATCGATCTGGGCAAGCATTCGTTTCACCTTCACGGGCAGGACCGGCACGGCAAAGCCGTGTTTCGCAAGAAGGTGGGACGCAAGCAGTTGATCGAGTTCTTCGCCACGTTTCACGCCTGCACGGTGGTCATGGAAGCTTGCGCCGGGGCGCATCACATGGCCCGCAAGCTCGCCAGCTTCGGGCACCAGGTCAAGCTGATCTCGCCGCAGTTCGTGCGGCCCTTCGTCAAGAGCAACAAGAACGACTTCGT
>WNEB01000051.1 GCA_009914575.1 Burkholderia gladioli | reverse complement strand
ACTCAGCATCAGCACGACGGTTCGGTTTCTTGGTAGGCTTCATTTCGGCGGTTCTCCTATTCGGGAGGTTGGTCCTGGAAACCCGATTCTCTCGGATTCCTACGGGAACCGCCGCCTTCAACCTTCAACTACGTTTGGGACACCGCCGGTATGTCCTTGCGCATTTTCTTGTCAAAAATTAGGCAGTTACTCTGGAATCTGACTTGATAGGAGGCTGGCCCCGCGACCGTTGCGCTTAAACGTCAACGGATCTCGCTCGATTTATGCAACAACGCCCATCGCGAGCGCGACCGGATCGGCGATCGCCGGCAGCCGTCAGCTCGGATGGCGCGTGCTGAGCAGCGCGCGGCCGAGCACAGCGATCAGCGCGCAGGTCATCGCGAGTTCGCTGAACTTGGCCGCGAAATCGTCGAGCGCGGGCGTCAGCGGATCGCCGCGCGTGATCGCCACGTAGATCAGCTGCACGGCGAGGCCGGTGGCGATCACGGTGGCGAGCGCCAGCGCGCTGCGGCGCAGGCGCGTCTCGGGCAGGCGGTTCAGGCTGAACCACGCGAAGCCGCGTTCGAGCAGGCGCCGCCCGCCGCTCCAGATCGCCAGCGCGAGGCCGAACAGCAGCAGCGTGCCGAGCCGCCGGCCCGGCTCCCAGGCGAACGCGCACTGCGCGCTGATCTGGCCGAAGAAGCCGCGCAGCTTGTCGCGGTCATCGGGCAGCGGCGTGCTGAACGGCGCCCAGAAACTCGGCCCGAATAGGCTGCCCGAGCGCAGCGCGAGCTGGTTGCGCAACAGTCCGCGCTTCAGTTTCGCGTACTGCTGGTTCAGGTTCGCGAGGTCGTCGCGCTCCGAGGTGGCCTGCTTGAGCAGCGCGTCGAACTGGCTGCGGCGGCTGGTCAGGTCGGCGCGCTGGCGGGTCACGGCCGGCGTTTCGGTCGGCGAGCCGGCGGCGGGCGCCGGGCCGAGCACGTCGAGCTGCGATTGCACCTGGGCGCGCTGCGGCGTGATCGCGTCGATCAGCTTGTCGACGTCGTTGCTCAGTTGCTCGGCGGCGCCGTCGAGCGTGTCGAGCTGCTGGCTGCTGATAGCGGCGGACCTCTGCTGCTTGATGCGGTCCTGCTCGGACTGCAATTGCTTGAGCGTGGCGAGCGCGTCGGGGTACGAAATCGCGGGCGGCGCGGCGGCGCTGGCGGCGGAGGCGACGATCGGCTGCGCGAACGCTTCCGGCGCGAGCGGCGCGGCGAGACAGAGCACCCACAGCAGCGGCGCGAGCGCGCGCCAGTCGGGTGGTCAACGGCATGGGAAACCTTTTGTTCGGCGAGTGCGGCGGGGCGGCGCGGGCCGCCCGCGCGCCGTAAAGCGCGGGAACGAGATGTTACCGGCTGCGGTCGCCGCTGTGGGCGCACATGCAACGGTCGTGTATCGGGCGCGGCGCGCCGCGGCGGCGGGCCTGCGCCGCGCTGGCCGCGCGCGACGGGCCGGGGCGCGGCGTGGGTGGCCGCGCGGTGCGTTGCCGCGCGTCACAGATCGTTACTCGCGTTACACACTGCGGCGAGCCCCGCCCGGTGCGTCGGATCTCGCGCCTAAGCCATACCCGGCAAGGCTTTGTGCGATCCGGCGCGCAGCCGGCGCAGCGAACCCTTGATGCGGAGAAATCTACGAGCCCGTCCGGCGGCGAGGACTTCCCCGCCTTGGGGCGGGGCTAGGGGTGGGAAGATACCGTTTTGCGACGTAGGTTTTCGTACCCCGGCGGCCCTTTTCACCCACTCAAATTTCAAGAGAGCCATTGGGACTGCCCCGCTGGTCATCCCGGCCCGTTGTGGTTGACAATCCGCGCACTGGTCCGGCGTGCTTGCGTTGCCCGTTCGCGCAGCCCGCCAGCCGCTGCGGCACCTACAACAATTCCATCGAGAGTCCGAGGCACCGACATGACTTTTCCGAAGCGTCCTATCGCGTTTGTCCTCACCGCGACGAATCACGGCACGATGATCGTGAACCGTCACGACCACAACACCACGACCACCGGCTTTCGCTACGGCGTCGGCCACCAGTTGCTGGAAAACGCCTGCTTCGACGCAAGCGAGATCGATTTCGTGCTGGCGATGCTGACGCGCCGCCACGAACTGCACGGCGACGGCGTGGTGGCGATCGACGGCGGCGCGAACATCGGCGTGCACACGCTCGAATGGGCGCGCCACATGCACGGCTGGGGGCGCGTGCTCAGTTTCGAGGCGCAGGAAGTGGTGTTCTACGCGCTGGCCGGCAACATCGCTCTGAACAACTGCCTGAACGCGCGGGCCAAGCTGGCAGCGCTCGGCGAGCGCTGCGTCGAGCAGAGCGTGCCGCAGCCCGATTACCTCGCGCAAGCGAGCTTCGGCAGCCTGGAGCTGCGCCCGCGCGAAAACGGCGAATTCATCGGCCAGACGATCGCCTACGACACCGCCTCCGGCCCCACGGTGCCGATGGTCAGCCTCGATTCGCTGAACCTGCCGCGCGTGGACCTGATCAAGCTCGACATCGAAGGCATGGAGATCGAGGCGCTGACCGGCGCGCGCGACACGCTGCGCCGCTGCAAGCCGATGCTGACCGTCGAGGTGCTGAAGACCGACTCGACCCAGGTCGAGCACTTCCTGGGCGAGTTCGGCTACCGCTGCGTGCCGGCCGGGCTGAACCTGATCGCCGTGCACCGCGACGATCCGGTGTCGGCGCACCTGCAGGTGGGCGAGGGCGTGGTGTTCATCAGTTGACGGTTCGGGCACGCCGCCTGCTGCGCGGCGGCTGCCCGGCTTTCGAAATCGATGCGGGCGCGCCGAACTGAAATGAAACTGTCGTAATTCGTAGATATTTCGGTAAGGACGCTACCGCAACCGCGTGTTTTTAGGCATCCTGCGAATTGCCGAACGTTCCGGACCCCGAAGCAGGTGTGTCCGGACTGTGTCGAACCCCTCGCGAATCGTGAAAAGCCGCTAGGGGCTTGCCTTTACGTAGTTGTCGCTACCATTTTGACGGCGCTTTTCCAGTATCATGCGCCGACCGGCGCGAATCGCACCCGGCCGATCCGGCGTGGCGCGCCGGGGCGGGGGGCGCCGACCGCCTTCGGTTGTACGAAAGGTTTTGTAATATCGCTCCGGTACACTCGGCGGCCCTGATTCCGCCCAGTCCGCCGCGGCGGACGATGCAGCCTGCGTTCGGGTACGCAGCCGCATGACGACGATCGCTTCGACAGCGTCACACTCGCGACGGGTTCCAGCCTGACACTTCTGATTCATGTCCTTCAGTGATTTACCGCGGCGCGCGACGGCCGGTTTCGTGCGCGCCCGCCAGACCTTGCGGCTCGAGCGGCTCGTTTCGCCGTTGCTTGCGCTCGGCATCGGCATTGCCCTGCTGTTCGTGTTCCAGCATCTGTCGGAGACCGTCGACTACCGTTCGGTGATCCGCCATCTGCGCGACCTGACGGTCGGCGAATGGGCCGGTGCGCTCGGCGCGACCGCGCTCAGCTACGCGGCGCTGGTGGCGCGCGACTGGATCGGCCTGCGCTACGTGGGCGCCAGGGTGCCGCGCGTCTCGCTGTGGATCGGTACCATCGCCGGCACCGCACTCGGCAACGCCACCGGTTTCGGCGCGCTGACGGGCGGTGCGGTGCGGGTGCGCGTGTACGGCGCGTCGGGCGTCACCACCGCGCAGATCGGTCGCATGACCGTGTTCATGGGCGGCACGCTGATGCTCGGCATCGTCGGCATGACCGCGCTCGGCATGGCGGGCGGCTCCGGGCCGCTGGCCGCGATGCTGCCGGTGCCCGCCGGATGGCTGACCGCGATCGGCGCGCTGATCCTGGCGGCGCTGGCCGGGCTGGTGGCGTTCTGCGGGCGCGAGCCGCGCGAGGTGCGCTCGCGCTGGAGCTGGCTCTCGTTCGACATTCCGGCGCGGCGCGATCTGGCCGCCCAGCTGGTGTTCGCCGCCGTCGACGTGGTGGCCGCCGGTCTCGCGCTGTGGGCGCTGCTGCCGCACGCCCATATCGGGTTCGTCACCTTCATCACCGTCTATTCGGGCGCGCTGCTGCTCGGCATGATAGGCCATACGCCCGGCGGCATCGGCGTGTTCGAGGCCGCCATGGCGTTCACGCTCGGCAGCGCCGTGCCGCCCACCTCGATGCTGGCCGCGCTGCTCGCCTATCGCGCGATCTATTTCGGCGTGCCGCTCGCACTGTCGGTGGGCCTGCTGGCCGTGTTCGAGGGCCGTGCGGTCAGCCAGCGCTTTGTCTCGACGCAGGCCGCCCAGGTATCGCAACTCGCGCCGCTGTTCCTGAGCCTCGTGACGTTCGCGGTCGGCGGGATGCTGGTGATCTCGGGCGCGACGCCCGCGTTCTGGCAGCGGATCGCCGTGCTGCGCGGGGTGGTGCCGCTGTGGGTCATGGAAGGCTCGCAGGTGCTGTGCAGCGTGCTCGGCGTGTCGCTGCTGTTCGTCGCGCGCGGGTTGCTGCGCCGGCTCGACGCGGCCTGGTGGATGACGTTCGGCCTGACGCTGGTCAGCCTCGCGCTGTCGTTCTCGAAGGGGCTGGCGTTCGTCGAGGCCGGCGTGCTCGGCGCGCTGCTGCTGTTGCTGCTGGTGTCCAAGCGCCGTTTCAACCGCCATTCGTCGCTGTTCGCCGAGCCGTTCACGATCGGCTGGTTCATGTCGGTCGCGATGGTGCTGATGCTGGCCGTCTGGGTGCTGTTGTTCGCGTTCCGCGACATTCCCTATTCGCAGGAAATCTGGTCGCAGTTCGCGTTCGACGAGCGCGCCTCGCGCGCCTTGCGCGCCACGCTCGCGGCCGGCGTGTTCGCGGCGATGGCCTCGCTCTGGCAGATGCTGCGCCCGGCCGCGGGCCGCTTCGTGATGCCCGAGCCGCAGGACCTGACCGACGCGGCGCGCATCATCCGCGCCCAGGAGCGCAGCGACGTGGGCCTGGCGCTGATGGGCGACAAGAGCTTCCTGTTCTCGCCGTCGCGCGAGGCGTTCCTGATGTACGCGAAGCACGGTCGCACCTGGGCTGCGCTCTACGATCCGGTCGGCCCGCGCCACGAATGGGCGGGGCTCATCAACGAATTCATCCTGCGCGCGCACACGCACGGCGGGCGCGCGGCGTTCTATCAGGTCCGCGCCGAGGGGCTGCCGCTCTATCTCGACGCGGGGCTCACGCTCGTCAAGCTCGGCGAGGAGGCGCACATCGCGCTGGAGGCGTTCGACCTGAAGGGCTCGAACCGCTCGCACCTGCGCTATGCGCTCAAGCGTGGCGATCGCGAGGCGATGTCGGTCGAGGTGATCGAGCCGCAGGACGTGCCGACCATGCTGCCGGTATTGCGCGAAATTTCCGACGACTGGCTCGACAGCCGCGACGCGCGCGAGAAAAGCTTCTCGGTGGCCGCGTTCCACGACGGCTATCTGGCGACACAGTCGGTGATGCTGGTGCGCCAGGGCGGCGAGCCGGTCGCGTTCGTCACGTTCATGACGACCGACCTGAACACCGATGCCACCGTCGGCGTCATGCGCCACGTGCCCGAAGCCTCGCCGTACGCGATGGAATACCTGTTCACGCAGCTCGCGCTGCATCTGAAGGAAGCCGGGTTCCGGCGCCTGAGCCTCGGCATGGCGCCGTTCTCGGGCATGGGCACCGCGCCGATGTCGTCGCTGTGGCACCGGCTCGGCCGGGTGGTCTGGCGCTTCGGCGGGCGTTTCTACAATTTCCGCGGATTGCGCGCGTTCAAGAGCAAGTTCGAGCCGCAATGGGAGCCGCGCTATCTCGCGGCTTCCGGCTCGGTCGGCGTGTTCGTGACGCTGGCCGATTTGTCTTTGCTGGCAGGAGGTCGGCGTTCATGAAGTGGAATCAATGGGGCCGGTTGGCCATCTCGGCGGCGTTCGCCTTTGCCCAGGCAAGCGGCGCCCACGCAGCGGACACCGCGAAGCCCGCGCCGAAAACGGGCGCGGCCCATGCCGGCGCGGCCAGCGCGACGCATCCCGCCTCGGTCGTGATCGGCCAGGCCGGCGTGCCGAGCCGCCTGCCGGGCGGGCGCTACGGCGACGTGATCGTCGTCAAGCCCGAGGGCGAGATCCACGGCTTCGCGGTGCTGTATTCGGCGGCGGGCGGCTGGAGCGCCGACGACCAGAACACGGCGGCGGTGCTGGCCAAGGCCGGCGCGCTGACGGTCGGCGTGGACACCGCGCGCTACGCGGCGAATCTGGCCAAGACCAAGGAAATCTGCCATCAGCTGGTGGGCGACGCGGAAGCGGTCAGCCACCAGCTCGAACGGCAGATCAAGACCTCGCGCTATTACGCGCCGATCGTGGCCGGCATCGGCCAGGGCGGCGCGCTCGCGCGGCAGGTGCTCGCGCAGGCGCCGGAGAACACGATTTCCGGCGCGGTGACGGTGGCGCCGACCGCGACGCTCGATCCGCGTTTCAAGATGTGCCCGCCCGATCCGACGGTCAGCCGCCGCAAGACGCCGGGCTTCGTCGACACGGCCGCCACCGGCGACGCGTCGCGGCTGGTCGCGCTGCTCGAACCGCACCTGCGCGACGGCAGCGCCGACGAGCTCGACGTGTCCGATCTGCCGCTCGTCGAGCTGCCGGCCAAGCCGGGCGCCGCCTCGCCCGACGGCAACCTGATGGCGATCGTGATCTCCGGCGACGGCGGCTGGCGCGATCTCGACAAGACGATCGCCGAGGCGCTGCAGAAGGACGGCGTGTCGGTGGTCGGCATCGACAGCCTGCGCTACTTCTGGAGCGAGAAGACGCCCGCGCAGACGAGCCACGACCTGGCCCGCGTGATGCAGACCTACATGGCGCGCTGGCATGCGTCACACGTCGCGCTGATCGGCTATTCGTTCGGCGCGGACGTGATTCCGTTCGCCTACAACCGGCTGCCGCCGGCGCTGCAGGAGAAGGTCGCCGTGATGTCGCTGCTCGGCTTCGCGCCGACGGTCGACTTCCAGATCCGCGTGACTGGCTGGCTCGGCATGCCGGCCAGCGATCAAGCGTTTAAGGTGCGTCCGGAGTTCGACAAGCTGCCCGCCAAGCAGGTGCAGTGCTTCTACGGCGCGACCGAGAAGGAAACGCTGTGCCCGGCGTTGGCCGGCACCGGCGTCGAGGTCGTCAAGACGGGCGGCGATCACCATTTCGGCGGCGATTACCTGTCGCTGGAGCGGCGCATCCTGGCGGCGTTCAAGAAGAACATCGGCGCGCGCTGAGGCGTGGCGCGACGAACGACGGCGGCGCGGGCTTCGGCCTGCGCCGCCGTTTTTCGTCGAGACGATCGCAGTTTTTCGTGGCTGCTCGCCCCGATTGCTGAAATGCGCTCACGAGCGCGTGCAGGCCGCCCGGCTTCACGCCGCGCGGTCGCCTTTGCTAGATTCCCCGGCTGACGTCAACGCGGGCCGCGCATCGTGCCGCCGCCCGCCCAACCGGAGAATCGCGCATGTCCGCACCCACACAGATCCAGAACAAAGTCGTCGTCATCACCGGCGCGCGCAGCGGGCTCGGCGCGCGCCGCGTCGAGCGAATCGACGCGCTCGCGGTCGACCTGACGGCGCACGGCGCCGAGGCGCTGGCGGTGGCCACCGACGTGACGCATCGCGACCCCAGGTGCAGCGTCTCGTCGATGCCGCCGTGGCCCGCTTCGACCGCATCGACGTGCTGATCAACAACGCCGGGCTAATGCCGCATTCGCCGCTCGAACGCGGCAAGACCGACGACTGGGACCGCATGATCGACGTGAACCTGAAGGGCGTGCTGTACGGCATCGCCGCCGCGCTGCCGCACATGCAGGCGCAGAAATCGGGGCATCTGATCAACGTGACGTCGGTGGCGGCGCACAAGGTGCGCCCGGGCAGCGCCGTGTACGCGGCGACCAAGGCGGCGGTACGGATGCTCTCGGAGGGGCTGCGCCAGGAAGTGAAGCCATACGGCATCCGCACCACGGTGATCTCGCCGGGCGCGATCGACACCGAGCTGCCCGACAGCATCACCGAGGCCGACATCGCGGCTGCCGTGCGCGAGTTCTACGGCATCGCGCTGCCGGCCGATTCGTTCGCGAATCTGGTGGCCTACGTGATCGGCGCGCCCGAGGATGTGGACATCAACGAGGTGGTATTCCGACCGACGCGGCAGGAGTTCTGACGGCGCTGGCGCCGTGCCGACCGCGCGTCATTCGCCGGCGGCCCGCGGCGGCAGTTCCGCCGCACGCTCGGCGTATCGCCCCGGCGTCACGCCGAGCGTGCGGCGAAACATCTCGATGAACGCGCTGACGTTGTCGTAGCCCAGTTCGAACGCGATGGCCGTGACCGGCGCGCCGGTCGCGAGCCTCTCCAGCGCGCGCAGCACGCGCGCCTGGCGGCGCCATTGCGCGAAGCTCATGCCGGGTTTCGGCCGCGAAGCGCCGGCTCAGCGTGCGCGGCGCGATGCCGGCCCATTGCGCCCAGTCGGCCGCGCCGCGGTTGTCGGCCAGATCGACCGCCAGCGCGTCGGCGATGCCCGCCCGCGCAGGCGCCCGGCCTCGGCAGGCCCGGCGCCTGCGCGGGCGAGGCCGCGATTTCCGCCACGATCAGCGCTGCGATGCGCGTCTCGTCGGCATCGCGCGGGCCTCCCGGCCAGGTGGCCGCGCGCCGCACCGCCTCGCGCAGCAGCGGGTTGGTGCGGATCGCGCGCTGCTCGACCGGCAGCGCCGCGCGGGCCGCCGCTTCCTCGACTAACACGCTCCAGCCGGAGAACGGGCCGTGCGAGCGCAGCGAATGCCAGTGGTGGAGCGGCACCCAGATCGCATGGGGGGCCCGCACGACCCACTGCTGCGCTTCCAATCCCGCCGACAGCAATCCGCTCAACGCGCCGATCAACTGGCCGCGCGGGTGCCGGTGCCGATCCGTTTCGCGCGCCGACGATTGCGTCAATTCTGCAGCCGCAACTAACGGTCCGCCCGATTCGAATACGAGAGGTGGGGGCAACAGGGGATTGATCTTGCCCCTGATTTACGGACACCTATCTAAGCGACATTGGCCAGCTCGTACTGCTCTGGGCTGAGGTAGCCCAGGGTCGAGTGCAGCCGGATCCGATTGTAGTCAACCTCAATGTAGTCAAACACATGAGCCTTGGCCTGCTCCCGTGTGGCGAGGTGTTCACCATGGATGGCCTCGACCTTCAGACTGTGGTTCCAACTCTCCATTGCTGCGTTGTCGTAGCAGTTGCCTCTGGCACTCATGCTGGCGATCAAAGCGTATTGCTCCAACAGGGCGCGGTGCTCGCGCGAGCAGTATTGGCTACCACGGTCA
>WNEB01000050.1 GCA_009914575.1 Burkholderia gladioli | reverse complement strand
CGTTGGCGACCGCGAGCACGGCCTGACGCTCCTGCTCGGTCAACGCGTGCGCTGGCTCGGGATGAACAGCCTGCGGTCGACGATCGCCCGTTTGCAGCCCATCCTGGGCCTTCCAACGTTGCAGGGTACGTACGTCAATGCCGGCCGGCGGTCTCGCAAGCCAGACGCAGGCGCGCACCAGCCTCATGAGCCGCTTCTATGTTTCGGGCAGTCATCTGGCGAGCTTCCAGTCCGATCATGCGTCCTCGCCCTTGGGGAAGATCGCCTCGAGTTTTTTGCCTCTCTTGAAATTTGAGTGGGTGAAAAGGGCCGCCGGGGTACGAAAACCTACGTCGCAAAACGGTATCTTCCCACCCCTAGCCCCGCCCCAAGGCGGGGAAGTCCTCGCCGCCGGACGGGCTCGGGGGCCAGGCGGCGCAAGGCTTTGCCTGGCCCGAGCCTTCAAGCGTGCTCGTAGATTTCTCCGCATCAAGGGTTCGCTGCGCCGGGCTTCGCCCGCCCTTGACCCGGAAAAATACACCCACTCGAAATTCAAGAGAGGCAAAAAAGCCGCGCATTGCGCGGCTTTTTCTTTGGCGCCGGCTGCTGTCTTCCGCCGCCGGCCTTGGCGCTTCGTCAGCGCTTGAGTTTCGCGAACGCCGCGGCCATCGCGCCGGTCGGTTCCGCGTCGCGCGAACGCTGCGGACGCCCGCCCGCGCCGCCGCCACGCGGCCCGTTGCGATCGCCGCTCGATGCGCCGCCGCGGCTGCCACTGGTGGCCACGCCCGGCTCGTCGTTCAGGCGCATCGTCAGCGCGATCCGCTGGCGCTTCACGTCGACCTCGAGCACCTTGACCTTGACCACCTGGCCCGCCTTGACGACTTCGTGCGGATCCTTGATGAACTTGGTCGACATGGCCGAGACGTGCACCAGGCCATCCTGGTGAACGCCGATGTCGACGAACGCGCCGAACGCGGCCACGTTGGTTACCACGCCTTCGAGCGTCATGCCCGGCATCAGGTCCGATACCTTCTCGACGCCCTCGCGGAACGTCGCCGTCTTGAACTCGGGGCGCGGATCGCGGCCCGGTTTCTCAAGCTCGGACAGGATGTCGCGCACCGTCGGCAGGCCGAAGCGATCGTCGACGAACTCGGTGGGGGCGAGCCCCGACAGCGCGTCGCGATTGCCGAGCACGTCGTCGATGCGCTTTCTGATCCTGGCGAGCATGCGCTCGACCACCGGATAGGCCTCCGGGTGCACCGACGAACGGTCGAGCGGATTCTCGCCGCCGTTGATGCGCAGGAAGCCCGCGGCCTGTTCGAACGTCTTGTCGCCGAGGCGCGGCACCTTGCGCAGATGTTCGCGCGACGGGAACGGGCCGTTCGCATCGCGGAAATCGACGATGTTGCGCGCCAGCGTGGCGTTCAGGCCCGAAACGCGCGACAGCAGGGCGGCCGACGCCGTGTTGGCGTCCACGCCGACCGCGTTCACGCAATCCTCGACCACCGCGTCGAGCGAGCGCGCCAGCTCGCGCTGGTTCACGTCGTGCTGATACTGGCCGACGCCGATCGCTTTCGGCTCGATCTTGACGAGTTCGGCGAGCGGATCCTGCAGGCGGCGCGCGATCGACACCGCGCCGCGCAGCGTCACGTCGAGTTCGGGGAATTCCTTGGCGGCCGTTTCGGACGCCGAATACACCGATGCGCCGGCTTCCGACACGACGATCTTCTGCAGCTTCAGTTCGGGGTGCTTGGCGACAAGCTCGCTGGCGAGCTTGTCGGTTTCGCGCGAGGCCGTGCCGTTGCCGATGCTGATCAGTTCGGCCTGCGTCGCCGCGGCGATGCGCGCGAGGCGCGCCAGCGAGCCGTCCCAGTCGCGGCGCGGCTCGTGCGGGTAGATCGTGTCGGTCGCCAGCAGCTTGCCGGTGCGATCGACGACGGCCGCCTTGACGCCGGTGCGCAGGCCCGGATCGAGGCCGATCACGGCTTTCGGGCCGGCCGGCGCGGCCAGCAGCAGATCCTTCAGGTTGCGCGCGAACACGCGGATCGCCTCGCTTTCGGCATCCTCGCGCAGTTGCGTCAGCAGTTCGGATTCGAGGTGCGGCTGCACCTTGACGCGCCAGCACCAGCGGCACGCGTCAGACAGCCATTTGTCGGTCGGCCGGTTCTGGTTCGCGATGCCGAAATGGCGCGCGATCATCGCCTCGCCCGGATGCGGCACCTGCGCGTCGAGCTCCTCGCCGAGGCCGAGCTTGACCGTCAGCACGCCGGCGTTGCGACCGCGGAACAGCGCGAGCGCGCGGTGCGACGGCACGGTCTTGATCGTTTCCGAGTAGTCGTAGTAATCGCGGAACTTCTCGCCTTCCTCGTTTTCCTTGCCTTCCACGACGGTCGACGACACCACGCCCTGGCTGTGCAGGTAATCGCGCAGCTTGCCGAGCAACTCGGCCGTTTCGCCGAATTGCTCGGACAGAATGTCGCGCGCGCCGTCGAGCGCGGCCTTGACGTCGGCCACGCCCTTTTCGGCGTCGACATAGGCGGCGGCTTCGGCCTGCGGGTCGAGCGAGGGATCGGCGAGCAGGGCCAGCGCGAGCGGCTCGAGGCCGGCTTCGCGGGCGATCTGCGCGCGGGTGCGGCGCTTCGGCTTGTAGGGCAGGTACAGATCCTCGAGGACCTGCTTGCTGTCGGCGGCTTCGATGGCGGTGCGCAGTTCGTCGCTGAGCTTGCCCTGTTCGTCGATGCTGGCGAGGATCGTCGCGCGGCGGTCTTCGAGCTCGCGCAGGTAGAGCAGGCGCTCTTCGAGCTGGCGCAGTTGCGTATCGTCCAGATTGCCCGTCACTTCCTTGCGGTAGCGCGAGATGAACGGAACGGTGGAGCCTTCGTCGAGGAGTTGTACGGCTGCCGCGACCTGCCGCGGCTGCACCGAGAGTTCGGTGGCGATGCGCTGAACGATTTTGAGTGCTACGGTTTCCGTCATGGGATTTGAGAGCGTCTACGGCCTGCTGGAACGCCGGTGGCCGGCGAACCGGGCCGGGCAGGTGAATGGAGCGGGGCATTTTGCCATAAATGCGTTTGGGGGCCGCCGCGGGGCAATTCGCGCGGTGTTAGAATTTGCGCCATGTCCAGCAGCTTTCCTACGACGTTGCCAATCTCCCGACTTACTTTTGCCGCGCTGGCCTTCGCGCTAGGCGCCGTGTCGTCCGTTGCTTCCGCGCAAGCGGAGCCGGGCGCATCGGTCGATGCGCCCGCCGCGAGCGATGCCGCTGCCGCGGTACAGGATCACGATTTCGATGCCCGCCAAAAAGTGCTCAATCAGCGCACGGCGGAAAACAATTATCGTTATGGGGTAGCGCAGCACAACTGCTACAGCCGGTTCTTCGTCAACAATTGTCTGATCAAAGCGCGCAACGAGACGCGAGTCGAACGTTCGAGCATCAGTCAGCAGCAGCTCGCGCTCGACGACGAGCAGCGCGCCGTGCGCGCGCAGCGCCGCGATCAGCAATTGGCGTTGAAGGCCGCGCAGCAGCAGGCCGACGCGCCGCAGCGCGCCGCGAACGAAAAGGCGAATGCGGCGTCGTACCAGGACAAACAGCAGCAGAACACGCTCAAGCGCGCGCAACGCGATGCCGAAGCGCCGCAGCACGCTGCGAGCCAGCAGGCGTACGACCAGAAGCAGGCCGATTTCCAGCGCAAGCTCGATCAGGCCCATGCCCAGGCGGCGCAGGATGCGCAGCAGCGCACGCAAAACGTCGAACGCTACGACGACAAGCAGCGCGAGGCCGCGCAGCACAAGGCCGATGTCGAGGAGCGGCAGCGCCAGGCTGTGCAGAAGGCCCAGGAAAAGCAACAACAGCAGCAACAGCAATAAGGCGCGTCACAGGTCGTCGCGCCGGATTCGGGGGTGGGTATTTCGTTCGGAGGACAGCCAATCCGGCATATCGCGAGCGGTACGGTCAGGCCCTTGCGATGCGTCAGTTCTTTTCAAGGAGGCGAGCATGCAAACCCGTCAAACGGAGCTGAAGCAGGAGTTGCGTAACCGACTGGTGTCGTTGCAGGAGCAACACACCCAACTGTCCCGCGAGATCGAGTTGAAGGAAAACCGATCCGACATCGACGACCTGGCGCTGCACCGGCTGAAGAAGGAAAAGCTGGCTCTCTTGAAATTTGAGTGGGTGAAAAGGGCCGCCGGGGTACGAAAACCTACGTCGCAAACGGTATCTTCCCACCCCTAGCCCCGCCCCAAGGCGGGGAAGTCCTCGCCGCCGGACGGGCTCGGTGGCCAGGCGGCGCAAGGCTTTGCCTGGCCCGAGCCCTCAAGCGTGCTCGTAGATTTCTCCGCATCAAGGGTTCGCTGCGCCGGGCTTCGCCCGCCCTTGACCCGGAAAAATCCACCCACTCGAAATTCAAGAGAGGCGAAAAGCTGTTGGCCAAGGACAAGATCATCATGCTGCAATCGCAGCTCGAACCGGATCAGCAAGCCTGATCGCGGCCTGGCAAGCGCCGGCACCGCATCGGGCACCGGAACTGAGGAACCGCTTGCCGTGAATTCACCGCTAGAAGCACCTGCCGACGCGCGACGCGACGATTCGTCCGCGCCGGCGTCGCGCGCGTCTGCTGCTCAACCGCTCGCGATGCCGAGCCGCAAACGCGTCGGCGAGCTCGATGCCATCTTCGGCGAGGGCGGCCTGTTCGCGCGCGCGCTCGATGTCTATCGCCCGCGCGCGTCGCAAATCGACATGGCCCGCGCCGTGGCCGCCGCCATGGAAGCCTCGGCGCGCAAGCTGCCCGAGCCGGAAATCTTCGACGCGCGCAAGCGCCCGGCCCGCAAGCTGCAAGGCGAGGGCGCGGTCGACGATGCGCGCGGCGACAGCACTCCCGCAGCCGACGACAGCGCCGACAACACGCTGATCGTCGAGGCCGGCACCGGCACCGGCAAGACCTACGCCTATCTCGTCCCGGCCATGCTCTGGGGCGGCAAGGTGATCGTCTCGACCGGCACCAAGCACCTGCAGGATCAGCTGTTCGCCCGCGACATTCCGACCGTGCGCGACACGCTGGCCGTGCCCGTCACGGTCGCGATGCTGAAGGGCCGCTCGAACTATCTCTGCCATTACTACCTGCAGCGCACGGCCGACAGCCGGCTGCCGACGCGGCAGGACACGGCCTATCTGCAGGAAATCATCCGTTTCGCGAAGATCACGCGCAGCGGCGACAAGGCCGAGCTGGCCAGCGTGCCCGAGACGGCGCCGGTCTGGTCGATGGTCACGTCGACGCGCGACAACTGCCTCGGTCAGGATTGCCCGCAGTACAAGGAATGCTTCGTGATGCAGGCGCGTCGCGAGGCGCAGCAGGCCGACGTGGTGGTGGTCAATCACCATCTGTTCTTCGCCGACATCATGCTGCGCGACACCGGCATGGCCGAACTGCTGCCGAGCGCGAACACGATCATCTTCGACGAAGCGCACCAGCTGCCCGAAACGGCCACGCTGTTCTTCGGCGAGACGCTATCGACCACGCAGATCCTTGAACTCGCGCGCGACAGCGTGGTCGAGGGCCTCGCGCATGCGCGCGACGCGGTGGAGTGGGTCAAGCTCGGCGCCGCGCTGGAGCGCGCCGCGCGCGACGTGCGGCTGGCGTTCGCCGATACCGGCATCGTGCGCATGTCGCTGGCGCAGCTCGGCGACGATCACGCGCTGTTCGGTGCGCTCGACGATGTCGATGCCGCGCTCGATGCGCTCGCGTCGGCGCTGGCGAGCCAGCCCGAGCGCGCCGAATCGATCGGTGCCTGCCTGCGCCGCGCGCGCGAGTTACAGGGCATCCTGGCGGGCTGGGGCGCGCCCGATGCGGTCGCGGCCGTGGCCGCGCAATCGGCCGCCAAGGAGGCATCCGCCAAGGGGGGCGACGGCGACGCGGCCAACGCGAAACCGCAGGACGATCCGGGCGAGAAGGTGCGCTGGGTCGAGGTGTTTTCGCAAACCGTGCAACTGCACGAGACGCCGCTGTCGGTCGCGCCGATCTTCGCCAAGCAGCGAGCCGGCGTGCCGCGCGCGTGGATCTTCACGTCGGCCACGTTGTCGGTGCACGGCGATTTCGCGCATTACGCCGCGCAGATGGGCCTCAGCTCGCGCCGCTCGATGACGCTGCCGAGCCCGTTCGATTACCCGCAGCAGGGGCTGTTGTACGTGCCGCGCGATATGCCGCAGCCGTCGTCGCCGCTGTTCACCGACGCCGTGTTCGATGCCGCGCTGCCGGCCATCGAGGCTGCGGGCGGCGGCGTGTTCATGCTCTGCACCACGCTGCGCGCGGTGGACCGGATCGCCACCAAGCTGCGCGAGACGATCGAGGCGCGCGGCTGGAACCTGCCGCTGCTCGTGCAGGGCGATGCGAGCCGCACCGAATTGCTCGACCGCTTCCGCGCCTACGGCAATGCGATTCTGGTCGGCAGCCAGAGCTTCTGGGAGGGCGTGGACGTGCGCGGCGATGCGCTCTCGCTGGTCGTGATCGACAAGCTGCCGTTCGCGCCGCCCGACGATCCGGTGCTGGCCGCACGGCTCGACGCGCTGACCAAGAAGGGCTTGAGCCCGTTCGCCGTGCATCAGTTGCCGCAGGCGGTGATCACGCTGAAGCAGGGCGCCGGGCGCTTGATCCGTGCCGAGACCGACCGCGGCGTGCTGATGATCTGCGACACGCGGCTCGTCGACAAGCCTTACGGTCGCCGGATCTGGCAAAGCCTGCCGCCGTTCAAGCGCACGCGCGAGATCGACATCGTGCGCGAATTCTTCGAGGAAGGCGGGCGCGGCATGCGCCCGTGACGGTGTCGCCGCAGGCGGTGCGCCAGGCGGCGCGCTGCCAATAAAAAACCCGGTCGAGGCCGGATTTTTTGGCTCTCTTGAAATTTGAGTGGTTGAAAAGGGCCGCCGGGGTACGAAAACCTACGTCGCAAAACGGTATCTTCCCACCCCTAGCCCCGCCCCAAGGCGGGGAAGTCCTCGCCGCCGGACGGGCTCGGGCCAGGCGGCGCAAGGCTTTGCCTGGCCCGAGCCCTCAAGCGTGCTCGTAGATTTCTCCGCATCAAGGGTTCGCTGCGCCGGGCTTCGCCCGCCCTTGACCCGGAAAAATCCACCCACTCGAAATTCAAGAGAGGCGGTTTTTTTATGTTGCCGCCTGCGGGGGGGGGGGGCAAGCTCAGAACTGCCACCACGCGCGCTTGGCGGAGCCGGGGCGGGCGTGACCCGTGATGTACGGGCTGTCCGGGAACGTGCTCGCCAGCACGCGCTTGGTGTCGTCGGCCAGTTGCGGCTGTTTCAGCTTCGTGTACGACAGCATCATGATGTGCAGCGCGCCCTCGATCGCCGGCGCGTTCTTGTACTGCGTGATCGCGAGCTGCGCGCGGTTGATGGCGGCCACATAGGCACCGCGGCGGTAGTAGTAATCGGCGGCGTGCACTTCGTGCGAGGCGAGTGCGTTGACGATGTAGCGCATGCGGGCTGCGGCGTCGGGCGCGTACTTGCTCTTCGGGTAGCGGTCGACGACGATCTTGAACGCGTCGTACGATTCGCGCAGCGCCTGTGGATCTCGCTCGCTCATGTCCTGGCCGGAGAAGCGGCCGAACAGGCCCAGATCGTCGTTGACGTGGATCATCCCCTTCAGGTAATACGCGTAGGCGATGTCCGGGTGATCCGGGTGCAGCTGGATGAAGCGGTTGACGGCCTGATCGGCGGCCGAGGCTTCGTTATCCTTCCAGTTGCAGTAGGCGACGTTGATTTGCGCCTGTTGCGCAAAATGACCGAACGGGTCGCGGCCTTGCAGCGCCTCGAAGTACTTCGCGCACTTGCCCCAATCGCGACCGTTCAGCGAATCCTGAGCCTCTGAGTATAATTTGTTGCTCGACCAGGTCGCCGTTTCGTCGGTCTTCTGCGGCAAGCCGTGGCAGCCCGCGATCAGGGCGGCGGCCGCAGCCAGCGCAACCCACGCGACCACAGGGTTTGCCACGCGTTTGGTCGAATTCATCATGGTGAATGTGGCTCGCATGTCCTAAGCTTTCAGTCTCGGTGACCCAGTCTAAATGACCCGTTCAAGTTCGTTCCGTGCCCGACCGGGCACGGCAAATAGTGACAATTATAGCCCAAGCTCCGCCCCGTCCGACGTATCGGGGAGCGATTCGCTCGACGATGACCTGTCGGGCGAGGTGCTTGTCGCGCCAGCTTCCTCAGCATCCGCCGACGACGCGCCGCGCGTCGTCACGGTGCCCGACTCGCTTGCCGGCGAGCGCCTCGACAAGGCGCTCGCGCAGCTGTTTCCCGATTTTTCCCGTAACCGTCTGCAAAGCTGGATCGAAGCCGGGCGCGTGCGCGTCGACGGCGCACCGGCCAAGGTTCGCCAGCCAGTGCCGCTCGGCGCGTCGATCGAGCTCGTGCCCGATCTGCTGCCCGAGCAACTCGCGTTCACGCCGGAGCCGGTGCCGCTGTCGATCGTCTACGAGGACGACGCGCTGGTCGTGATCGACAAGCCTGCCGGCCTGGTCGTGCACCCGACCGCAGGCAACTGGAGCGGCACGCTGCTCAACGGCCTGCTGCACCGCTACGGCCCCGCCGCGGCAGGGCTGCCGCGCGCGGGCATCGTGCATCGTCTCGACAAGGAAACCTCGGGCCTGATGGTGGTGGCGCGCACGCTCGCCGCGCAGACGGATCTCGTCCGGCAGCTCCAGGCGCGCACCGTCAAGCGGCGCTATCTCGCGCTGGTATGGGGGGGCATGCGCGAGAGCGGCACGATCGACGCCCCGATCGGACGCGATCCGCGCGAACGCACGCGCATGGCGGTGGTCACGAGCGCTTCGGGCAAGCCCGCGCGCACGCATTTCCGCACCACCGAAACGGTGCTGTGGCAGAACCAGCCCGTATCGTCGATCCACTGCGATCTCGAAACCGGTCGGACCCACCAGATCCGCGTGCATTGCGCGGCCACCGGCCATCCGCTGCTCGGCGATCCCGTCTACGGCCACGCGCGCGGCAAGCGCTCGGCGGCCTCGTTGCCGGGCGGCTTCGCGCGCCAGGCGCTGCACGCGTGGCGGCTCGGCCTCGTGCATCCGGTCACCGGCCGCAACATGCAGTGGCGCTGCGCGCCGCCCGAGGACATCGTCGAGCTGATGGCCGCGATCGGCTTCGGCGCCGAGGAAACCGATTTCGACGATGATGACGAAGATGACGATTACGACGGGCGTTGTTGCATAAATCGAGTGTGAGGATGCAATAGCATCGACGGGCATAATTTCAGGCGATACGAACGGATTGCGGACGAGCGAGGTCCGCCATACGGTTGATGACGCCGACGCGAACGGAGACC